>JAUIEY010000109.1 GCA_030429685.1 Gammaproteobacteria bacterium | reverse complement strand
GGTAACGGGGTGCCGGCCATGGCGGATTTTTCTATTACGAAAACGGCGGATGTCGTGAGCGTAACGCCGGGTGCATCCGGCAGTGATCTTGCAACTTACCGACTCACGGTCGAAAACCACGGCCCGGACAGCGCTGCGGCGCAGGTTATTGATCAGTTACCGGCAGGGCTCAGCATCGTCGGTGCGCCGCCCATGGGTTACGACCCCGGTTCAGGTGTCTGGACTATCAGTGAACTTGCGCCCAGCACGCAGGCAGAGCTGGAAATTCCCGTCATGGTGGCGCCCGGTGTGCCGGTGTGCTTGACCAATTCGGCGACGGTCGCGATCGCGCCGGGCGCAGACGCAGAGGACCCGAACAGCGCCAACGACAGCGCGAGTCTGACGCTGGGAGCGCCGGAATGTGCCGATCTGGTGCTCGAAGCCTTGCTGTCCGACCGCATAACGGTCTCGGTGCCGCCGCTAAACGATCTGTCTTTCGTCGATGTAACGCTGGAATTGCGGGTTACCAACCAGGGCCCTTCGGATGTCCAGAACGTGACACTGGATTCAACATTGCCCGACCCGGGTTTCAGGTTTACCGCCGGCACCTGCGATGTTGAGGGCACGCTCGACATTGATCCCGACAGTCAGTCGTGCGGCTACGTGTTACCCAATCGCAATCTTGGCGCATTGGCGGCCGGTCAGAGCAAAAGCGCATTCCTGCTGATCCGCCTGTACCAGACCGGCAATGACTTAACGGTGGAATATAGCTACACGGCGTCATCGGGTGTCGCCGACCAGGCACCCGGCGACAATGACGCCATGGCAATCTTTACCGTAGTCGCGCCGGCCGCGAACAATGTTACGGCGGGGGGCAAGTGCTTTATTGCCACGGCTGCCTACGGTTCCTACCTGGATCCCGAAGTGCGGGTACTGCGTAAGTTTCGTGATCGCTACCTGCTGACTAACGCGCCGGGTCGCGCTTTCGTCGCGTGGTACTACGCTGCGTCTCCAGCGTACGCAAAAATCATCGCCGGCAACGAGTTGTTGCGCGGGGTTGTACGCGCGGTGCTGACGCCGCTGGTCTATGGCATCAAGTACCCATGGGCCGGGCTGGGCCTCAGCCTGCTCGGTATCGGTTTCCTGCTAAGGCGGCGTTTCGCCTAGCGCGCCACCGGCCTGCCAGCATGCCATACCACTTCCGCAACCTGGTGTTCGAAGGCGGTGGTGTGAAGGGCATCGCCTATGTGGGTGCCATGGAGTCACTTGGCCGGCGGCGCATACTGAGTGACATCGAGCGTGTCGGCGGTACTTCGGCGGGTGCTATCAATGCCGCCTTGTTCGCGCTCGGGTATTCCAACCCGCAGGTACGCGATCTGCTGGCGAATCTTGATTTCACCGACTTTCTCGACAAAGACTGGGGCGTGGTGCGCAATGCGCAGCGGTTGCTCAACGATTTCGGCTGGTACCGTGGCGATGCCTTTCACGACTGGATGGGTCAGCTGGTCAGGCGCAAGCTCGGCAGGCCGGACGCCACATTCGCCGATCTCAAAGCCGCCGGCCGGCCGGATCTTTATGTGTACGGCACCCACCTAAACACCAGACTCAGTGTGGTCTATTCCCATGAGCACACGCCGGCCATCGCCATCGCCGATGCGGTGCGCATTTCGATGTCTATTCCGCTGTATTTCGCAGCCATGCGCGCAACCCGAAACAAACAGCCCGGTGTATACGTGGATGGCGGCCTGCTGAACAACTACCCGGTCAAGCTGTTTGACCGGCTGCGCTACATCGAGCGCTGCGACCGCAAGGCATGTGTGCGTGACACCGACTATTACGCTCGCCTCAACCGCGATGCGGCGAAACAGCAGGGCAGGCGCCTGCGCAACCGCTACGTCTACAATCGCCAGACATTGGGCCTGCGCCTCGACACTACGGAAGAAATTAATCTGTACGCGGATGGCAAACTGCCCGCGGGCGAACCGATAGAGGATTTTTTCGATTTCTCGCGGGCGCTGATGGGCACGCTCATGGAAGCGCAATCGGCACAGCACCTGCATTCCGATGACTGGCAGCGCACGGTCTACATTGATGTCGGTGATGTGGGCACTACCGAATTTGATCTGTCAGATGCGCGCAAGCGCAAGCTCATTGCTGCGGGCAGGCAGGGTGTCAGACGTTATTTCGACTGGTTCAATGATCCGGCCAGTGAACCGGTCAATGCCACCTGAGGGTTTGTGAGGAACGCTTGCCGGCTACTAAGGCAGACCGTGCTAGAGTGAGCATACCGATCTGACAGACAGGGGGAGATGCCATGAACGGTTCCGCAACCGCCCGCGCCGCCCGCGACTGGGGCGGCATTGTTGCTGCATTTGCAGCTGTCATTATCGTCAACGCCATGGCCAACGGCATCCCGCTCGGCGGCCAGACCACCGGGGAAGTGTCTGCCAAATACCCGACCCTGTTCACGCCGGCCGGGTTTACTTTTGGCATCTGGGGCCTGATCTATTTATTGCTCGCGGCCTTTGTGCTCTGGCAGGCGCTGCCGGGCCAGCGCAATAATCCGCGCATCGCCGGCATCAGTACGCTGTTTATTGCCAACTGTCTGGCCAATGCGGCGTGGATTTTTGTCTGGCACTACGACCTGCTGTGGCTGTCGCTGCTGCTGATGCTGGCCATACTCGGCACGCTGGTGCAGATCTATCGCACGCTGGAGGCGGCCAGGCCGCTGGCAATGACGGAAAAGTTGTTATTGCGGTTACCGTTCAGTGTTTACACGGGCTGGATTACGGTGGCCACCATTGCCAACCTGAGTTGCGTGCAACTGGCGATGGGCTGGAACGACGCACTGCTGAGTCCGCTGGAATGGACGTTGTTAAAACTGGCTGTCGCGGGCTCCATCGGCACCGCGGTGCTGCTCCGCAAGGGCGACGCCGCCTACGTGCTGGTGATTGCCTGGGCCGCTTTCGGGGTGGCCAGCAAGCAGACTGACACGCCGGAAATTGTCGGCGCTGCGACGGTGCTGTCGCTGGTGGGCATAATTCTCGCCGTTGGCCATTACGTGTACAAAGCGATCTCCGCCAACGCCACGTCCGCCTGAAACTCGCGCATCCAGCCGAGGATGGCGATGCGTTGCAGTCGTGCGGCGTCGAGCGGCACGTCAATGCTGTTGCCTTTAAGGGCTTCCCAGGGAAAGCGCAGCCGCTGCCAGCGCGGTTCGGCAAAAAACGTGGCGCGGTATGACTGGTCGTACCAGCCGCAGTCCGAGGTGCGCACGTGCAGGTTGTAATCCTCGTTGTTGCCGTAGACCAGTAACTCAATGCCCTTGTAGCCACTGCCGTCGAGTTCGTCATAGCTGCGCCCGAAGTACATGGCCATCTGGATAAAACCGCCGTTACTCTCCCGCGTTACGTTGCCGGTCAGGCGGATACAGTTTTTGCCGGCCACCGCAGCAGATTTCAACTGCGCATTGGAAATGCCGCCCATGACCCGGTCGCTGAAGCCGCGCCAGCCGGCGCCCGGATGCATATAGCCGTTGGGAAAGTTGGCCAGCACCAGCCTTTCGTCCTGCACGGGTTGCTGCGCCCAGCCTTTCATCAGTGGCGCAAGAGTGGCTGCACCGGCAGCCGCGATTAACGAGCGTCTTTGGGTGTTCATGCTGAACCTCCGGGGTTGCGGGCGGCACTGTACCAGCGGGGAATGCCGCACAGGTGACTGACCAGCGAGCGCCAGGCGTTAGTGCGGTTAATGATCCGCACGCTGTAGCTGACGCTGTCGGTCAGGTTGTACGTCGTATGCCACCAGTCGGCCGGCAGCAACAGGGCATCGCCGGCTTTGAGCGTCACGCGTTGCATGCGTGCGCGTTTCAGCAGTGGGAAACGCTGGTGATCGTCGAGATCGGCATAGCGAACCCGCGAGTTACGCAACTGGTAAGGGAATTCCCGACCGTTGAATGTTTCAAGGTATGGTGCGTCGCCGGGCGGAAACAGCACGAACTCTTTTTCGCCCTGCAACTGCACGAAGCCGACATGCACGCAGACCTGATCCTGATGCACGTGCCCGAACGAGGTGCCGGCCTGGCCGATAAAAAATTCCGGGCCGCTGAAGCGGTCCAGCCAGGGATGATCCACCCAGTTGGGGCGGAACTGTGCAGGCTGCCGGATATGCGCACGCAGTTCGGGCATGGCACGGTTGACAGACAGGTGGCGCAAATAGGGGAGTCGGATGCCACCGTTTGCAAACGCATCCAGGTACTCGCCCAGCGTATGAATGTTAATTGCTTCGTAGTCTTCGACCTGCCGGTAGCGTACCGACCAGCCGTAGCTGCCGCCGAAGCTGTCCAGCGGGCGTTGGCCGTAATATTCGCGCAGCGTGTCGAGCAGCGGCACGTCGCGTTGCCACAAGTCAGCACAGGAAAAGATCAGCGGCCGGTCGCAGGGGGAAGGGACGACCGGCCGCTGCAGCCCTGCGGGGGTGTCGATGCAGAGTTCATTCGCGACGTTCATGTCCAAGTATTCGGCGCCGCGAATAGCGCGGATGCCCCCTGACGTCCAACGTTACAAAGTCGTTACAATCTGCGTATGAAACCCGTGAAAGGCAGCTGGTGGCCGGTGCTGGACGCGGCCGAGCTGGGCCGCAAACCCGTCGGCCGGGTGCGCTTTGGCGAGCCGCTGGTGTTCTGGCGCGCTGCGTCAGGTGTGGTATGCATGCCGGATCGCTGCCCGCATCGCGGCGCCGCGCTCAGCCTCGGCGAGGTAAGCCCGTCAGGCGATGCGCTCGCATGCCCGTTTCACGGACTGGAGTTCGGTAGCGACGGCCGCTGCACATTGATACCGGTGGAACAGGATTTTGCCATCCCGGAAGATTTCGGTCTGCCGGCCTATCCGGTTACCGAGGCCGACGGTTACATCTGGCTGTGGCGCGGGCCGCTGCCGCAAGGTGAATTGCCGGTGCCGGCTCAACATCCCGATACACAGCCCATGCAGTACGGTGCGTCAGGCGGTTTGTGGCATGCGCATTACACGCGCTGCATTGAGAACGTTTGCGATTTCAGCCATCTGCCGTTTGTGCACAAGACCACAATCGGCAGATTCAAAAAAGGCTGGCAAACCACAATCGAAATGGAAGACGTGGCGGGCGGTTTTCGTGCGCATCTTTTACAGGATGGCCGGTCGCACCAGAGCCTGGAGTTTCTGTATCCGAATCGCTGGCTGTTGCGGCTGAACCGGCGCTTTATGTTCGGCCTGGTGTTTGTGCCGGTGGATGATGAGCACACCTGGGTTTACGGGCGCAGCTGGTATGACCTGCCAGTGCCCGGACTTAAGTGGCTGATGAACGGTTATACGCGTCTGTCGCAGTACCTGGTGTTCCGTGAGGACTGGCCGATCGTTGCCAGCCAGGTGCCGGGAGATGTGTTAACCGCAACGGATGAAAAGCTGTTGCCCAGCGATGCTCCGGTACTGGCGTACCGGAAATTGCATCGTTCGTATTATTAGACTCGGCTTATTTGGAGGCGATTAACCGCGCCAGCGCGTCCAGCCGAGCAGGCCGAGTGCTGAGCCGAACAGCCACACAGCAGCCGGTACCGGCACCACGGTGGCGGTAAACAGCCAGTCGCTGTCGTAGATGTGGGCGGAACTGTCGCTGTGATTCAGCCAGCCCCAGCCGACGTGAGTTTCCGGGCCGGACAGGCCGGTGCCGCCCAGACGGTGATCGTCAGTGTTATTGAAGAAAAATTCCATTTCCTGTTCGAGGTTGATCACGTCACCGTTGGTGATGGTGACCGAGCCATCGGTAGCGCTGAACAGGGCGGTCAGGGTGCCGTTGTTGGACAGCGGCGCTTCGGGGCTGACTTCGACGTCAATGTCCGGGGCGCCCACGCCTGTCACGGACACATTCACCGAATAGGTGAAATCAATGGACCACAGACCCTGCAGGTCGGCGTCATAACCGGTGCCGACGTCCAGGCCGCCATACGACGTGCCATAGATGTGCACGGTGCCGGCGGTGGTGTCGAGATCCATGCGCATGTCACTGGACGCGTGATCGAAATCAAAAGTCCAGATGTCATTGGTATTCAGGGTGTAAAGACCGTCCAGTCGCAGGCCGTAGTCCGGCGGGGAAGCATTGCCATCGGGATGGCTGCCCAGGGCGTATTGGATGGTGACAGCGCCGGCCGGCAGCGTGAACACAGATGCTCCGATCAGCAGTAACCCTGCAAGGGTACTTCTTTTCATTATCGATCCCCCCGTCGCCGCGTTTCTGGTGGTTGCGGCTTACGGCAATTGAACGTTTCCTCGTCAACTAATCTAGCAGAAAAACGCCCGGCTGGTGTGAAAATCTGGCGACAGTTTTATTAAGCAATTCATGCACTTTGCTGTCCGGCAGCAGGCGCATAGAGAGTGCCTTACGTGATGTTGCTAACCGATTGAACTACTGCACAAAGCTGTCCGCACCGGTCGTTTCCTTGGAGTCCGCAGCGTCGCTGTCCTGGTGTGCTGCCAGCTCGATTTCCCGGCGGTTGAGGGTGGCTGCAGTGAACATAATGCAGACCGCCACCGCGATCATGCCCACAAAAGCCGCCTGGTAGCCGGCCACGCCGCCACCCTTGGAAGCGGCCACGGCGCCGACCAGCGCGGCGCCGGCCAGCCGGCCGACCGCCGAAAACACACTTAATAAACCCTGTGCCGAGGCGCGATCATGATGGCCGGTTTCACCCAGCACAATGTAACGGATGGGGG
>JAUIEY010000108.1 GCA_030429685.1 Gammaproteobacteria bacterium | reverse complement strand
GCGCGGCCGGATGGCTGCATGGATCATCAGCAAGGGCATCACCGATCCTGCCCGGCTGAAAAAATATCGGCTGGACGGCTACAGCTATTGCGCCGACATGTCCACGCCTGCCACACCCACTTTTATCCGGGACGAAGTACCGAACACATGATTATTCTCAAACGCATTCTGGCCACCCTCGCTTTGCTGCTGGTGGCCGGCTACCTCGCACTTGTCGTTTACGCATACTGGCCCGCGGGCATTGAAACCGTGCCGGCGAAGGAGCTGGCGACCGCGGAAGACCGCTTTGCTGCCGTCAATGGGCTGGAATTACGCTATCGCACTTACGGCGAACCGGCGGCAGACAAACCCAGTGTGGTGCTGCTGCACGGCATGGGCAATTCCCTGCAGTCTTTCCGGCTGCTGGCACCTCTGCTACAGGACGACTTTTACGTGGTGGCTCTGGATATGCCGGGCTTCGGCCTGTCATCCAAACCGGCCGACTATGACTACCGGGCCGGGAGCATGGCAGCAACCGTGGGTGAATTTGCCCGCGTTATCGGTTTACAGCGTTACGCCGTGGGCGGGCATTCCATGGGCGGCGCGATTGCCCTGCTGACCGCCATCAACGAACCAGAGGTCAGCGGGCTGATACTCATGAACCCGGGCATCATTAATGATGGCGTGCCTAAGTTTACGCGCTACATGCCGTTTCCGTTCCAGCGCATTTCCGCCAAGCAGTTTGGCGATCGCGAGTTTCGCGAGAGCTTTCTGAAAATTTCCTACATTAATACCGCACTCATCACCGACCAGGTCATGGACGACCTGCAGCTGGCAGCCCGCACCGACGACTACATGGCAGGCGCCACCAGCATGATGGGCCAGTATGAAGAACCGGTCGGCGTAGCGCCGCTCGCTGATGTCACTGTCCCGACCTTGATCGCCTGGGGCGAGCAGGATCTCAACAAGAACGAGGCCGAACTGCAGCAACTGCGGGACGGGCTGACAAACACGCAGGTCAGTGTTGTCAGAGTGGCTGATTCCGGCCACTACGTGCATGAGGAAGGCGCAGCACCGGTGGCTCGGGCAATGATCGAAGCCGCGCCTCTATGGCAGTGACCGGGTTTTTACTCTGACCCCAATTATTGCCCCCAATTATTGCAGGCAAAGAAAACCCCCGCCGAAGCGGGGTTTTCCGAATGCATCGGCTAAGTAGAACTTAGCTGATAATCATTCTTAGGCTTTGCGACGACCCCAGCCCAGCAGGCCGAGAGCCGAACCGAACAGCCACACAGCAGCCGGAACCGGAACAACGGTTGCGGTCAGCTCGAAGTTGTTCGCATAGTCCGTACCCGGACCAGGTGCTGAGTAACCTTCGTTGAAGATCGACAGCGTGGTGCCGTCAAAGGTTGCAGCAGCACGAGCTGCGCCAGCAATACCTTCGTTACCGGCTGCACCACCGAACTGAGCCTGAGCGTTAGTCGAGCCGCCGGCGCCGCAGGATGCGGGAGCCAGGAAGCTGTCATGACACTGGTAGCCAGTGGCAGTTGCAGTGTTGGTCGCAAAGTCAATTGACAGACCAGTGAAGCTGTGTGCCCACCAGGAGTTCGGGCCAATGATGACCTGATAACCGATGGAACCAGCAACGTTCAGCGTACCACCAATGACGTTATTAGCGCCGTCAGTGATGATGGTGCCGCTGTAGGTGCCGTCGTAGGAAGCCGGCAGAGCAGGCGTCCAGTTGACGATACCCGGGTTACCGGCCAGCAGGGCCGGTGCGCCGACTTCACCGTTGTCGTACAGATTGGTGTTGGTAGAACCAGTAGCATTGGTGTTCCAAGACTGCTGGCCGACCCACTCACCACCTGTAATAGTGTAGGTGGCAGCTTGCGCGCCAACCGACACCATTGCGAGTGCGGCTAAAGTAATTACTTTCTTCATTACAACTAATCTCCAAATATTATAGAAATTGTCTTTTCAGAGATTTGCGGCCCGGCTGTCTCCCCTTGTAGCACTCCCTTCAACTGCTTGGTACACAGCCGAAAGAGCGAGATCCGTAGCTTTGCGTCACCGGCTCACACCGGGTTTGCCTTTGTCCTCTTTTCATCGACGAACCGAATGTAACCGGTTTGGGACACTGAATCAAAGCGTTTTTACATAAGCGCGAAAATAGCCAGAAAACTGTGAAACGCAGTATTGGAGCCGATTCCAGCTGACCGGCGCAAGCCGTTGTTTTATATGATTCGGGGTCAGCTGCGGCGCGCGGGAACGGCACCGATCGCCGCGGACCGGGACTGCTGTGACCGGGAGGTTATGCCACCCGCGGCTGCGGCGCAAAAAAACGGGCCGCCCGGAATCCGGACGGCCCGCGGCTTGCAGACACTATATTAAGTGTGTTTGAGACTAGCCCTGGCGTGCCCTGCGACGCACACCCAGCATGGCCAGCGCGGAACCGAACAGCCATACTGCTGCCGGCACCGGCACAATGGTCGGCACCTGACTACCGAGTTCCAGGTTATATTCGCCCGCGGCAGCCAGTGCCACAAAGCCATCCCATGCGGTTACGGTGTTGATGGCAAACGGGTTCAGCAGGTTGTTGATATCCACGGTACCCTCGAAGCCCGGGCCGTCAAGAGTATCGCCATAGGCAAAAAAGTCGTCGGCACCGGTCCAGTCGGTCAGTGCATACGGCGGGCCGAAGCTCTCCAGCGGGCCGCCACGACCGACGTAATTGCCGCCGAACTGCATGCCCGGCCCGCAGGCCGCGTTGTTCACGCCGTTACAGACCACGCTGCCGGTCTGCAGCCGCAAATCCGTACCCTGAGACTGCCAGGCGAAATTGCTCATGGTGACAGTGTCGTATTCCGGCGTGTTCGGATAGTCAGGATTCAGATCCCAGTTGGATGTCAGCGTACCTACCTGAGCAAGCTCAAGGTAAATCACGTCACCGGTGGCGTCATCAAAAGTGACCACTCCCGATACCGCCATTTCCGGCCCGCCGTTGGCGGTGGTGGACAGCGTATTGGCCCCGACCTGACCCGGATTCCAGGTCTGCATGCCATCCCAGGAGCCGGTCACGGTATAAGAAACAGGCGCAGCGTTAATTGCGGCTGCAAGTGCCAGGCCTCCCAGTAGTGCAGAGAATTGAATTAAACGGCGCATAAGGTTTCCCCCAGTTGTTTGCCAGTTGTTGTGATTGTGTTCGTAGTCGGGAGACACCCGCCGCCTGTGGTACGCAGGCAATATTCAGCAGGTGTTTGCGACAATCTGTAACCTACAGGTTACGCCGCATGGCAAGAAGCACAGTTTCGATAACGCAATTGTTGCGGTTCCGGAACGATCTGTGCGCAACCGCTCGACAACATCGGCTAGGATCAGATGCTGGGCACTTGTAAGCCACCAGCGGCACAGCACAACCAGTGGAGTTGCATACTTATGAAAAAGGCCGGCATCAAACAGGAATTTGCTGAACTGACGGGTCAGGAAGTTCAGGAGCTGATGTTTGAAATATTCAACCTGCTGGCCGAACATTTTGACGGCGACACCACACTGAACAGCCTGCGCATTGGCAACTACATCGGCCTGAAGTCCATTTATTACGGCGTCCCGACCAATAACAAGGACATCGCTGCAACTCTGAATATTTCACCGTCGACGGTCTCAAGACTGGTTACCAACCTGATGCAGCTGGGCTATATCGGCGAGGAATCGCACCCCAGTGACGGTCGGGTCAGACTGGTCAGCATTCTGCAGGATCACCCGGAGCAGCAGGCTTTTGAAAGCTCCGTCAGAGAGGCGCTCGGCCAGGGATTCCGGCTGAAGAAATCAGTTTTAAACTAAGCACCCCAGCGGCATGGTTCGACGGCGCGGCATCTTCTAGAATGCCGTTTTCTACCGCCGGCGAGATGCGAGCTTTTTCATGGGTAAAACCGGAGTGACCGGCCTGCGCCGCGTCTGGAATGCGTTGTTTTTTTCTCTGGCCGGGCTGCGTGCTGCCTGGCGCCATGAAGCGGCGTTCCGCCAGGAAACCACGCTGTGTATATTGCTCATACCGGTCGCCTTCTGGCTGGGCAGCAATGCCATTGAATACAGCCTGCTGGTCGGCACGCTGCTGCTGGTGCTGCTTACCGAGCTGCTGAATTCGGCGGTGGAGGCCGTGGTTGACCGTATCGGCGATGCCCCGCACACCCTGTCGGGTCAGGCCAAGGACATGGGCTCGGCGGCGGTGCTGATCTCGCTGCTGCTGGTGGTGTTTGTCTGGGGCAGTATTGCCTGGCAGAAGTTTTACTCCTGAGTCCGATTGCGCCATGCCACATGCTGATTTTCGCAGCTTTCTGCAGACCGCTGACGAAGCCGGCCTGGTCAGAACGATCAGGCGGCAGGTCGATCCGCTGGAAGAACCCGGTTGCTACGTCAAGCTGATGTTCCACGGGTTGCCGGAAAGCGAACGCTTCGGTTTTCGCTTTACAGATGTCAGTGGCTCCGCTCTGCCGCTGGCCACCGCCGTACTGGGTGCCTCGACACGCGCGTATGCGCTGGCACTGGGCATCGCCCCCGGCGAGATCAACAACCATTGGCTGCGCGCTTTGCAGGCACCACTGCCGACACGCCTGATACAGAGCGGCCAATGCCAGGAAAACGTGCTGACAGGCGAAGACGCGCGACTCGACCGGTTGCCGATACCGGTCTGGACGCCAGGCAAGGATCCGGCTCCCTATATCACCACCCTCACTGTGCTGCGCAATGCCGAAACCGGCATACAGAATGTCGCGGTGTATCGCACCCAGGTGACGGACGCCGGCCATGTCGTCGTCAATATCAATCCCGGCCGGCAGGGCTATGACTGCATGCAAAGCAGTTTTGCGCGCGGCGAACCGGCACCTGTTGCATGGGTCATCGGCGCGGAGCCGGAATGCTACGCTGCCGCCGTGGCAAATCTGCGGCCCGGTTTTGACGAACTTACCGTGGCAGGTGCGATGCGCGGCGCGCCCATTAATATGGTGCAGGCCAAAACTTCGGCACTGCAGGTTCCGGCCAGCGCGGAAATCATCATCGAAGGCGAGATATTGCCGGATGCTGCCGCAGCCGAGGGGCCGTTCGGCGAATCTGCCGGCTACATGAGTGGCGGTGCGCCCAAGCCGGTGGCGCGCATTACCGCTATCACCCATCGCAATAACGCCTGCTATTACGGACTGGCCAGTCAGATGCCACCTTCCGAAAGCACCGTACTGCAAAGTCTGTCGAATGCCGGTGTGATAATGCACATGCTGCGCCACGAAGCGGGTGAAGAGCGCGTCGTTGATGCACACATTGATCTGATGTTCGGCGGCGGCGCTGCGCACATCATCATTGCCATGGATCCGGTTGATCGCGAACATGTGCGGCGCGTGGGCCGTCTGATTGCCGACCATACGCCCGTCAAGCGCATCACCATAGTTGATGCCGACATTGATATCCGCGATCGGCTCGAACTCGACTGGGTCATGAGCTCCCACTACAACCCGGATCGCGATACCGACATCATCAGCGGCTACCCGACCCCGATGGACCATGCAGTGTTACCCGATGCCGCAGGACGGCGTATCGGCAGCAAAGTGGTTATTGACGCGACCCGCAGCAGCCCGATGGGGCCAGGCTCGCTGCCGCCCCGCAAGCTCATGGAACAGGCGCTGCAAAGCTGGGGGCAGGATGGCCTGCCGGACGTACATATCCGCGGCCGGCTGCGGCGGCGGCTGGAGCGAGGCTAACAACTCCTGACCAGCGGCCCCCGCCGAACTCAGTCGTTGTCGCGGCGTGGCCGGCTGCCAACGATATCAATCGCTATGCCGGCCAATGCGTTCATGCGCGTGACACGATAGATCAGCCGCGACAGCGAAATCGGCCGCACGCGCCGTACTTCGCGGATACGCGGCAGCAACAGGACAACTACCAGCAGGCGCGCCGCAGCCGACACGGCAAATACCACCGGCAGGGGGCTCAGCCAGTGCAGCGCGATAGTGCCGAACATGATTTCCTGCGGCAGACTCACAGCCAGCAGCCCGCCGATCAGCGCGCCGCTGAACAGCCCGATATTAGCCAGCACATTGTGTAATGCCAGATTGGCGGCACGCCGCTCCCGACCGGTCAGGTCATACAGAAAATTGCTGGTGCTCAGGGTAAAACCAGCCCAGGTCACCCCGCTCAGTAACTGCACGCCGAGCAAATACCAGAAATTTCCTGAAAAAACCCAAAGCAACGGCAGTACAGGGAGTAACAGGCCTGTCACGGCGAGAATACGCCGGTTGCCGAATACATCACTGATCCGGCCCCACTGATTCAGGGTCAGAAACTGGGCAATAGCTGACATGCCGGTATTCAGCATGAATTCCGCGTAGCTGAATTGCAGATCACGCAGCATGTACACGGAAAAGTAAGGGGATGACAGCGCGACAGAGAACTGCATCAGCGCAAAAAACATCGAAAAACGCACAAAGTTCGAGCCGCGCAGGCGCTGCCACCAGGCTTTGTCTGCAGGCACTGTCACGGCCGTTATATGTCCGCCGGGATCGCGCATACGTGTCAGGTGATAGACGCTTACGCCACGTGCCAGCATGGCAACAGCGAACAACGCCAGAAACCCGGCCAGCGTCTGCCCGGCTGACGTAAAGGTATCCAGCGTGATGCCGGCAACAGCGAGGGAAGCAAAAGTAACCAGCGACACAATGCGGGTACGGCGGGCAAAAAAACGGCCACGCTGTTTCATCCGCAC
>JAUIEY010000107.1 GCA_030429685.1 Gammaproteobacteria bacterium | reverse complement strand
GCTCACGGACTTTGTCCCTGCCCGGCCGCTGGGAAACCAACGGTGCCGTGCTGGCCGCCATGGCGGAAATTGTCAGTTTCGATCTGCCGGACGATTACTGGAATAACTATGCGGGCAACCTGGAAGCCCTGTCGCTGGACGAAGTTGCCGCGGCCGCGGTTGACACACTGGCACCGGATCGCCTGATCTGGGTGGTCGTTGGCGATCGCAAAAACATAGAAGCGGGGCTGCGCGCACTCGACATCGGCGAAATTCGTTTCATTGATGCGGAAGGCAACCCGGTGGCTGATCCGGCCGGCTGATTACGGCGACTAATCGCCATGCCCACGCAACCGCGGTTTTTCTACGGCTGGATTATCGCCGCCGTCTGCGTGCTGGTGTATTTCTTCACCAATGGCATGACAATTTTTGTGCCGCAATACCTGTTTCCCCGCTTCATGGAGGACTTCGGTGCGGATGCAGGGCAGGTAAGCATCACGGCAACTATCAGTTTTCTGGGCACCGCCGTCATGGCGCCGTTTGTCGGCTGGCTGATAGACCGCGTAGGAGTAATACGCGTCATCCGCACGGGCCTGCTGTTTCTCGCGGTCTGCTTTTGCCTCTACCCGTTCGCAGCCGATCTCAACCAGCTGTACCTGTTACACGTGGGCTTTGCGGCCGGCCTGGTGCTGTGCGGACTGATGCCCAACGTGGTGTTGCTGTCGCAATGGTTTGTGCGCTATCGCGGCGCCGCGGTTGGCCTGCTGACATCGGCATCCAGCGTGGCCGGGGCTGTGATGCCGCTGGCGATTGCGCCGTTGGTGCTGAATCCTGACTACGGCTGGCGCTGGGGCTTTGGTGCGCTGGCCGCGGCTTTCATTACCTTCGGGCTGCTGCCCGGCTTGCTGGTCCTGCGCGCCTCACCGGCCGAGCTGGGCCAGCAGCCCGATGGCCGGCCGGCACCTGCAGCCGGCGAATCCGCGCGGGATACCGACAGCGGCGTTGAGTTTGTCACTGCTCTGCGGTCGGTAACGCTGTGGGCGCTGGCGGTGAGTTCTGCCTGTTTGTGGTTCAGCATTTCCGCCATCAATAGTCAGGCAACCATATTCTTTGAACAGGATGCCGGCCTGTCAGCCGCCAATGCAACTTTCCTCTATTCGACAATCTTCTGGTTTGGAATTGCCGGCAAGTTTCTGTTCGGCGCGCTCAGCGACCGCATGCGCAAACAGCGCGTCATGCTGATTGCCGCCGTGTTGTTATTTGCCGGCAGCCTGCTGGTTTTCGCCCCCGGCGCAGAAGGCTGGCAGCTAACGCAGAATATTACGCAGCTCATCATCTTTGCGGTGGTGTTCGGTCTCGGCTACGGAGGCAGCTTCACCATGATTCAGCTGGTTTGCGTCGAATGTTTCGGTCAGCGCGCGCTGGGCAAACTGCTCGGTATTATTATTTTTGTTGATTCACTGGGCGGCGCCCTGGGAATCGCACTGTCGGGGCAACTTAAAGCGGGCACCGGCAGCTATCTGGTGCCCTTCGCAGCCGTCGCTGTGGTTGCATTTGTTGCTATTATCAGCGCCCTGCTGATCAGGCCGCTGCAGCCCGCCAAAACCGCATGAAAATCGATCCTAAATCACGCGCCGTCACCAGCTTCTTCATGGTGGCAGCAATCATCGTGATGCTGGCACTGGCGTGGTCAGTGAGTCGCGACGACGCTCCCGCTGATCTACCGACCGCGACGGCACCTGCAGACTGAGCGACTATTGCTGTCGAGCGGGTGTCCGAGGCGAGCGCAGCAGGGACAGCGAAAGCGAGCCGAGGCCACAGTAAGCGGAGGCAAGGAAGCCGACGCGAACATCCCGAGAGGGCAATAGTCGCTCAGTCTGCAGGCGTCGGTTATTTAGTTAGTTTGCGGGTTTCACAAAGCGCAGTGTGAAGCGGTCGCTCTCGCCGATGGCAAGGTATTTGTCCTTGTCCTGATCCTTAAGCCGCAGTGTCGGTGGCAGGGTCCAGACACCCTCGGGGTGATCCTTGGTGTCAGCCGGGTTGGCATTGATCTCGGACTTTTCCTGGAACACGAAGCCGGCCGCCTCGATCATGGCGATGGCGTAGTCCTCATTGACGTATCCGCTCGATGCCTTGGGGTCCTGTTCACTACCGGGCACACCCCGGTGCTCAACGACGCCCAGCACACCACCTGGTTTCAGCGCGTCATACATGGCCTGCAGCATCATCTGCTGCGAGCCGCGCGGCATCCAGTTATGAATATTGCGAAAGGTAAGCACCACATCAACACTGCCGGGCTCGGCCGGCTGCAGCAGGTCCGGCGGCATGAGCACGGTCACCCGGGTCTGATCGTAATATTGCGGGTATTCGGCCAGCTTGGCGGCATAACCGGCTGCAGCTTGCTGGATAAACGGTATTTCGGAATTCGGATCCCAGCCGGCGGCGATATAGGTTCCCGAATCCCGCAGGTATGGTGCCAGCACCTCGGTGTACCAGCCGGCACCGGGCCAGATTTCCATAACCACCTTGTCATCGCTTACGCCAAAAAACTCCAGCACCTCCACAGGATGCCGCCACTGGTCACGGGCTTTATGTGCATCACTGCGATGCTCGCCTGCCAGCACCGTGTCCAGTTTGGCGCGGTTTACAACGGCAGCGGCCGACTCGTCGGCGGTGGTGCAACCGGCTGCAACAGTAACAAGCAGAACTGCGGCGGCTGATTTCAGGGCAACGTACTTGAAGGGCAACATAGCGATATCCGGATAATTATGTCCAAGCGAAGGTGGCTCAGCTTAGAACAGGGCGCGCAAGTTCCACAAGCCGAACAACAGCTGTGTCCGTTACAGGCTTGCCCTTGCCTGCTCGGACTGCCAGCCCAGTTCGGTGACCGTGCAGCCGGCGGCAGAATGCTGAAAGCGCAGCCCGAAGTAAACGCCGGGTTCGCTAAGCGCCAGACCGACCACGAAGCCAGGCAGACGCGCCGGATCAGCTGCAGTTCCCGCGGCAAGGTCCGGTCTGAAAAACCACGACTCCGAGCCGCCATTGCCCGCCAGCAGACCGCGCCGGTGCAGGGTCAGCAAAAAGCCGTCCAGCTGACGCTGCAATTCCTGCCAGACGCGCGGGCCGGAATCGAGTGCCACGATCCAGCGGGTACCCCGCCGAATACGCCGCGCCACGAACAATACCCGGGCACGCATGTCGAGCTCATCAAAGCCTCCTGCCAGGCTGGCGTGGCGGGCTTCGGTCACATTGCCGCGCAATTGCAGGTGCAGGGCACTACGCTGAACCAGCAAATTAATACCGGCGCGCACCAGGCGAGCGCTGTCATCAGCCTCAATACCGGCGGCCGGTCGCAGCCCGCCGCGCGGCATAGTCATGGGTTCGTCGTGCAGCCGGCGCATACCGCGGGTCCGTTCCACTTCCGCCAGCGCCGCAGCCACAGCACCGGTAGCACTGGCCAGGATGTTTTCGCCGGTGGCATTTTTCATTTGCACGCAGGGATACCAGGTGACGGTATTGGGGCTGGCAAAATCGGAACGCCGCTGATCGTTGATGGCCGCATCCACCGATTGCCAGCGTGCCGGCGGATCGACAATCAGTAAGGCCTGATGCCGGCGACAAAAATTATCGGCGGCAAACAGAGCCACCGGCCCGATAGCAGCATCAGCCGCGCCGGAAATAAGGCAGACATGCGCCAGATCGGCCACCGGTTCGAGGGCGCTGAATCCGGTGCCGCTTTCCCGCGAACCGACCAGATCGTAGTCACTCGGCGCGGGGCTGTTGAGCCGCGGCGCAATGGCACTGACATAGCCGGATTCCTTGATGGATCCGGGGCGAATGGTGAGCGCCGGACGCTCTTCCGGCGCGACGCCGTGCAAGCGAACCAGTTCCGACTGCACCAGCACTTTGCCGATGTAGTCGCGACTGCCCGGATCGGTGCTGACTGCCCGAAAATATTCCTGCTCGTCAATCCATGCCGAATCCTCGGAACGCAGCCGTTGAATCACGATGTTAAAACTGCGGGTTTCGTCCGCCGGGATACTGTCGTAGTCAACCGACGCGCGCAGAAATTCCAGCGGCCCCGGGTTGCGCGCTTCCAGCACCAGGTCACCGGCAGGGCCGTGGAGGACAATCCGGTTGCGTTCGCTGCAGGCACTGACCCGGACCACCACGGCATTGCGCCCGCCATTGGCAAAAAACTGGCGAATCGCAAAACGCATGCGGCACGGGTACTCCGGGACACCGAAACGCTTGTCGAACTCTTCACTACTGCTGATAGCGACAGCATGGTCAACCGGACCGCGCGGTGCCGGACCGATGAAGGCGGTGACAGATTCGGCGTCGACGGGGATGTCCACAAACCCTGCCGGGTTGCGAGATTGCCTGACGTTGGCATCAAAGTCTTTCGACATCAATGAGTTACCACGGTCCGTCGCGGGTACACTTTAGTTTGCCTCATCAGGCTGCAGATGCGCAACAAGATTGTTGACCTGTTGAACGCTGCCAATTATCGCGGCAGTTGCCGGTGCTGCCGCCAGCACGGGCAAGGGGATTCCCAGCGCCGCGTCGCGCACGTCTGCTACCCGCTGTGTATCGGCGAGCACCGTGCTACCGGTTGCCGCAACGGCTGCCGCGAGCAGTTCGTCCAGCATGCGCTGCGGGTCGCGCTCGTCATCCTGCAGCGGTGCATGCGCTTCCAGCAACAGCTGACCGTCATGCCAGCCGAGCAGAAACGGCTCGTTAACAATATTGACCTGGACGCCCACCGGCGCAAGATCGAACAACGCTGCAATATTTTCGGGAAACAGGCGCACACAACCGTGACTCACGCGCATACCGACACCGGCAGGCTTATTGGTGCCATGAATCAGATAAGAGGGCATGCCCAGCACCAGCACGAACTTGCCCAGCGGGTTGTCGGGGCCGGGCATGACGCGCGGCGGCAGCGGATTGCCAGCTGCGGCATACTCCCGGCGAATGGAAGCGGGAGGAAACCAGACCGGGTCGCGACCCTTCGACGTAACCGTGGTAATACCCGTGGGCGTCTCCGCGCCTTCCCTGCCAATGCCTATGGGGTGGGTAATCACCTCACGCCCGCCTTCCGCGTTGGGCGGCGGAAAGAAAAATAACCGTTTGCTGGCGATATTGATAACGATCCCTTCGCGCTCAACATCAGGCAGGACAAATCGCGTCGGCAACAGAATGCGTGTGCCCTCACCGGGCAACCATGGATCGACCCCGGGGTTGGCTGCAACCAGTTCGTCAAAACCGAGATTGTAGGTGCGCGCTATATCAACAAAGGTATCGAGATCGCCGGCCTCAATGACCTGTAACTCGCCAACAACCTGCTGATCCGCAGCGAGCAGAAAACGATCGCTGACAATAGGCGGGCGGCCATCCGACAAGCGGGATGCAGCGGAGTCAGGACCGCCCGGCAACCAACCGGCACAACCTGAAGTTCCCAGCACCAGCAGCCATACGGCCAGTACGCGCACCAAACCCATGCGCAGAATTATAACGGCTGGGGGTGCTTCAGCGGCTACAGGCAGGCCGCCGGCCACCCGCGCGCGCCTGTTGATATAGCGGCATCACCTGCGTCACCTGCTCGCCGAGAGCGGCAATGCGCGCGGAACTGGACGGGTGGGTAGACAAAAAGGACGGGGGCCGGTTGGGGTTGGCGGCAGCCATGTTACGCCACAGTTCGACGCTGGCCGCGGGCCTGAACCCGGCCCGCGCAACCAGTTCCAGCCCGTCCACATCGGCCTCGGTTTCCTGGGCGCGACTGAATGGCAGCAGCAGCCCCAGCTGGGTACCCAGCATGATCAGACCGACGTTTTCCCGCACTACCTCACTGGCCACACTGCCGATCATGATGCCGAGGGTGGCAGCAGTCTGACTGTTGGCGCGACTCAGGGAATGGCCCAGCGTAACGTGGGCAATTTCATGGCCCATAACGGCGGCGAGCTGATCCTGATCTTCTGCCACGGCAAACATCCCGGTAAAAACACCGATCTGCCCGCCAGGCATGGCAAATGCGTTGGTCTCGTCCTCGTCAAACAGCTCAACATCCCAGTTGTAACTTGCATAGGGTTCATCAAGCTGCGCAATGATGGCGTTGGCTATGCACTGCACGTACGCCCGGTCAGCAGCATTATTCGAGATCGTCATCTCCTGCCGCATTTTTTCAAACTGACCCGCCGAAGCCTGTTGCAGCTGGGAGGCGGTGACGCAACCGGTCAGGACAAATACAGATAGAAGTAGCGCATAAGGTTTCATCACATGCCCCTGGCGGTATCCAGCAACGCTGTCATGGCTCCCTGCAGTTTATGCACCAGGCCTTCATGGCCCTTGTAAGTAATTCCGTAGATAGCGGCGTTGTCGGCCGCTCGCATCAGGTAGTCGTCCGAGCTGCCCAATTCATCTATAAGACCCAGCTCCAGCGCACGAGTTCCGTACCAGTGTTCACCCGTTGCTACCGTGTCCATGTCCAGTTCCGGACGATTGCTGCTAACCGCGCTCTTGAACAACTCATGCACGTCTTCCAGTTCCTCACGGGTTTTTTCGCGATGTTCCTCGGTGTTCTTGCCAAACATGGTTAGCGTACGCTTGTACTTGCCGGCAGTAATCTGCTCGAAATCAATACCGCGGTTTTCCAGAAAACGGTAAAAGTTTGGCAACTGCAACAGCACTCCAATCGAACCGATAATGGCAAACGGCGCGGCAATGAACTTGTCAGCTATCGCGCCCATAAGATA
>JAUIEY010000106.1 GCA_030429685.1 Gammaproteobacteria bacterium | reverse complement strand
CCAACAGCATTGTTGGCTACCATAGACCGGATGCTGGAGGCTGCTGCCTGAATGTTAACCCTGGTTACAGTGATCTATGGCGATGACCGGCGCTATCGCGTCGAATTGTTCGGCAGCGTACTTAGCGCCCTGAAGCTGCGCGAGAATGACGCCACCCGCATTGTGGTCTACACCGACCGGCCGCTGGACGGCTTCCCGCTGCCGATAACCGAACGCATCATAAGCACCACGGAGTGGCAGGAATGGACCCGCGGCTCCGGTATTACGCATCTCGTCAAGCTGCATCTGGTCCGTCAGACGCTGGAACAGGGTTCCGGTCCGGTCATCTATTTCGATACCGATACACTGTTTCTGACCGCACCGGAACAACTCGCCGCGCGACTGTCACCGGGCACGGCGCTGATGCACGCGGCCGAAGGGCCAATCCGCAAGCATGAGATCTGGGAACCGATTACGGCATGGCTGGGGACAGGCCGCGAGGTTTGCGGGCAGCAGTTGTCAGGGGATACGGTGATGTTCAATTCCGGCATTGTCGGCGTGGTAGCGGAACATGCAGAGGCCCTGCGGCGTTCGATTGATATAGCCGATGCCCTGTATGCAGTGGATCCGGTGTTCAGCCTTGATCAGTTTTCGACCGGCGCGGCGCTGATGCATCAGGCACAAGTGTCCGGCTGCGAACAGGATGTATTGCATTACTGGGGCTGGAACCGCAGCTTTATTCGTGACTCCATTGATGCGTTCTGGCAGCGGCACGAGGGAGAATCCGTGGCAACCATGTGCGCGAATTTCGATCCGGCAGGCTATGCGCGTATGCCAGCCATGCACTGGCGCGATAAACTGGCTGCCCGTTACCTGGAGTTGCGCCACCGTCTCAACGATGACGGCCGCTTCGCCTGTATCGCCCTGCGTTCAGCTCAGCGCCATGCAACGGCGGATAGCGATACAGCGAACCGCTGGTTCACCGTGCATCTGGATTTTTTGCGCAAACAGCAGGAAGCTGACCCGGGACAGGCTAACCGGCTAATGCAGGCGCTGGCGACAGACCATGAAAATTGTCGTGCCTGGCTCTGCGACGACAACCTCGCAAGACTTATTCAGCTGACTGATTAATTGCGGCATATACCGCTTCGGCCAGCATGCGATAGCCTGCGGGGTTGAAGTGTGATGTGCCGCAGGTTACAAACAGGTCACAGAAGTCGCGGCCGGCATGTTCGGCAACAAAATAATCCACCGCATCGACTACCTCGATACCCATGGCGCCGAGTGCTGCCGCCAGCGGTGCATAGGCGGCAGGCTCGCCGGCCCTGACTGCTTCCAGGTCGTGGAGATCGGGAATCAGCAATACCACAAAGCGCTGCCCGCGCGCCGCAGCCACGGCGGCGGCACGCGCCAGCAGCATAGCGGTTACCCGCAGCGCCCCGGACGGATGGTCAACGCTGTAAAAAGGCGCATAGGTGGGTCGAATTCCCTGCAACGCCGCCGTCACGCGATAATGAGCTGCAGCATGCGCAACCGCGAGTGAATAAGGGAATTGCAGTACACCGGCCGCACCCCATTTACCCGGTTGAAAGTATTCATGGGGCAGCAATTCGCCCGCTTCAGTCGCGACATTGCCGTACTCCGTTGCCGTCAGTGTCGGCAACGGAACCTGTTGCAGCCTGCCCTGTTCGAGAACAAAGCGAGGTTTAAAACCGAAGCGCCCGCCGGCGATGAAATCGCGCAGCTGATTGACATTGCGCGTGATGTTGTCGGCAAAATGCCCGAGCACGACAACCGGTGCAGCATCTTTGACAGCCTGCATATAACGAATTGCTGCCTGGTCGGTGCCATAACCACCGACACCGTAGTTGGCGACACGGCACCCCAGCATTTCCGCCAGAACATTGCCATAGGCATGCTCAGGCCCGACTTCATCACCCCAGGTAAATGAATCGCCGAACAGCGCCACGCATGAATCTGCCGTGGCATCAGGAAAAGCCGGCACAATGCGTGAGCCGGCGACATCATATTCGCC
Source organism: Gammaproteobacteria bacterium (assembly GCA_030429685.1). Taxonomy (GTDB): domain Bacteria; phylum Pseudomonadota; class Gammaproteobacteria; order Steroidobacterales. Next base: position 4,771 of record JAUIEY010000106.1, on the reverse strand, counting down.
GGTTCCGTAGATATCCGGTGACGGCCAGCCCAGCAGCGGATCGCGAATCTGCAGGTATTCAGCGTAGCCCGACACATCGGGCTGCGCGACCAGTAATCCCGTTGGCAGCAGAATCGAAGCCGCGACAAAACTGAGCGCCTCAACCAGCAGTGCCAGCACTGCCGCGGCGAGCACATAAAGCATCGGTCGGCGGGCGTTCACTGCGATATGCTTCCGGCTCTCAGGGCTGATCCGGCAAACCGAACACCAGCAATGCTTTGCCGGCCGCCACCGCGATAAACTGTTTACCATTCGCACGGTAGCTGACAGGCGATGCCAGCACCCGACCACCGGTATTGAGACGCCACAATTCCGCGCCGGTGCCGGCATCCAGGGCAAGAAAATCGTTCATGTCCGCAGTGAACAGCAAGCCGCCGCCGGTGGATAACAGGCCTGACATGGTGATTGCGGAACTGCGGCCGGCGTCGGCAGTGAGCGGCTTTTCCCAGGCCAGCGAGCCGTCGGCCGGATGCAGACAACGCACCGAACGACTAGCGGCTTCATTGAAAGACTGGCGCCCTACCACGGCCACATAGGGTTTACCGCGCGCGTAACTCACATCCTGCACGTAATACATTGAAGGCCCGTCAACGACCGGCAAACACAGCAGGCCGGTTGCAGGACTGAAAGTCGGCGGCCACCAGTTTGTCGCCCCGACTGAATTCGGCCATGCCAGGGTGCCGTTGCGTGACGGCCGGGCCGCGGGGACAACCTGCGGGCGTCCGGCTGCATCCAGACCGTCCGACCAGCTTTGCCGGGCAAACTCCTGCCCCGCAATAAACTCGCCGGTCACCCGGTCGAGCACATAGAGGTATCCGTTCCGATTGCCGTTAAACAACAACTGACGGGTTGCACCATTGAGCTCCATATCAACAAGCACCGGAATCTGCGCCGCATCAAAGCCATGGATGTCATCCGGCGTAGCCTGAAAATGCCACGCCAGCTCTCCCGTGGTGCCGCGCAATGCAACGATGGAGCTGCCAAAAAGCTCGTCATGCGCACCGATTTCTGCATCAGGATCATGCAGGGTATGGCTGGTGCCCCAATAAATGAGGTCATGCTCCGGATCGTAGCTGCCGGTCATCCAGGTAGCGGCGCCGCCAATTTCCCACTGCGCTGTACCCCATGTGTCACTGCCGGGAGCGCCGGGTTCGGGCACCGTATCAAAACGCCACAACGGCTCGCCATTCGCGGGATCGAATGCCGCCACAAATCCGCGGATTGCCATTTCGCCGCCGGCGACACCGGTAACAACTTTGCCATTAATTGCCAGCGGCGCAGCGGTTATGCTGTAGCCGCTGCGGTAGTCGGCGACCGTGGTATCCCACAGCAGCCGGCCGGTGCGCATATCAAGCGCCAGCAGGTGTGCGTCTATGGTGGTAACAAAAACCCGGCCGTCCAGAACTGCTACGCCGCGGTTGGCCACACCACAGCAAAGCACCAGGCCCTCGCGATCCGGTATCGGCCGTTCAAACTCCCATAATAGCTTGCCGTTTGCTGCATCCAGTGCAACCACGCGTCCCTGTGGTTCAGTCACAAACATCACACCGTCAACGACCAGCGGATTAGTCTGAAACTTGTTGTAGGTGGTGTCCGACTGATACACCCACTGCAGCGCGATATTGCGGACATTGCCGGCATGGATGTCGTCGAGACTGCTGAATCGCTGTCCGGCATAGCCACCCGAATAACTCAGCCAGTTTTGCATTTCGCCGTCACGCGACCGGATGCGGTCGAAACCGGCACCGGCAATATCGATCCCGGCATCGGCAACAATCTCCTCCGGTGCCGGCGCCAGGGTTGCGAGATAGGTGATGATCTGCCAGATGGCCGGGTCGGGCATATCATGCGGTGGCATGGATGTCCCCGGCACGCCCTGCTGGATAGTCCGGTACAAAGCCCAGTCGCTGCGAAAGCGCGACGGAACGTTCAGTGGCGGACCGTTGCCGCCTTCGCCTGCACCGCCGTGGCAACTTGAACAATTCTGCCGGAACAGTTGCTCGCCGCGTTGCGCATCGGCAGCAGAAACATAGCGAGTATTGGTCAGGGCAACGTGCGGATTGCGCCCCGTGATCAGATTGCTCAGATAAACCGGACTGTCAGGCAGCAGCCAGCGGAAAGTCTCCGGCCAGGTAATGAATTCGAGCTCGCCGCGCGCTTTAAGGGCCAGTACCTGGGCGCGCCACTGCAGGGAATCGCCGGCCAGCGTTGCCACGGCGATCACGGCGGCCAGACCAAATGCTAAGGCAAACGCCGCGAACCGCTTCATGAATTCCTATATCCTCGCCGTTGTGCTTCGGTTAAGCTTTCAGGTGTCCGGCGACAAGATGCCAGCTGTCGTGAGGTTAACCGAGCAAGTCGTGTCATACAACCTGCCCTGTCTATACCTGCCGAATCCTGAAGCGCACTCATGACCGACAAAATCATTCCCCTGATTTATGTAATGGCGCTGGGATTCGTGGCGCTGCGGCTGTGTAATGCCACCTTTCCCGCAGCGGAAAGACTCGGCGCACGCAACATTTATTTTTTTGTTGCCCTGAATGTAACGGGTTTTCTGCTGACCGCCTTTTTACCCGCGCCCTACGCGGTATTCTTCGTGGTGGTACTGATCAGCATACTGATACTGGCGCCGGTGGAACCTGTTCCACGGATTGCGCTTTATCTGTTTCTTGTACCGCTTATGCCGTCACTGGGATACGACCTGCATATCGGCATTCCATTGCTGCGGATAACCTGGACAAAACTGCTCACAATATTGTTGCTGTTGCCGTTGCTGCCTGGCGCAATCCGCAGAAAACCGCTGTTGCACTTTCCGCTGGACAAATACATCTGGGCGTTTTTCCTGCTCAACGCTGCACTGGCATTTCGCGACACCAGTTTCACCAACGGGCTGCGCGGTATCACTTACCTGGGGCTGGATTTCCTGATCCCCTACCTGGTACTGAGTCGCTATCTGCGTAATCTCGAGGACATCCGCCATGTGTTGTTTGCACTGCTGGCGGCGCTGTTTTTTGCCGGCTGTGTGAACGTTTTCGAAACCTTCCGTACCTGGCATCTCTACGAGCAATTGCGCATCAATATCAGCGGCGCGCGATTTATGGCAATCGAAAGGCTGGGCATGCTGCGGGCCACAGGCCCGTTCAGCATCCCCTCACAGTCGGCCTTTGCCCTGTCGGCAGGTCTGGGAATTTGCTGGGCGCTGCTGCCGCAGATGCGCAAACCTTTGATCACCGCATTCATAGCGGCTGTGCTTGCCGCCGGCGTTTTCGTTACTTTTTCGCGCGGTAACTGGATCGGCGGTGCCATTATTGGCATGGCATTTTTGTTTACCGCCAACCGCAAACAGTTTTTTCGCCTCAGCGCGGTGTTGTTGCTGCTCTGGGGGGCGCTGGCATATTTTGACGTTGCCGATGATGTGGCGGCGATTCTGCCGTTCGTAGGCGCCGAGGACACGCAGGCAGCCGGTACCGTGGACTATCGTGCCCAACTGCTGGAAACGTCCCTGCGGGTCGCCAATGAGAATCCCTGGTTCGGCTCAGCAAATTTCCACGAGCATCCGGACATGCAGGCATTACGACAGTCTTCCGGCCTGCTGGACCTGGTGAACCAGTACCTGATCGTTTTGCTGAACAGTGGCTATAGCGGGCTGATTCTTTACGTGGCGATGTTCGTCAGCGGCTTTGCGGCTTTGGTCAGAGTACTGCGTAAGGCGACCGGCATGCCGGAAGAGCAGCGCACACTGTTTCGCGCTCTGTTTTTTACGCTGGCCGGACTGCTGGTTGCGGCAACAACCACCAGCGCCATGGGCCGCACCGGCATGATGCTCTGGTGCCTGCTGGCCATTAGCGCCGTCGCAACCGAGTACGTGCTGCCGCGCCGCGCAGTGGCCGGCCGGATCAGTTCCGGGACCGAAGCACGCGCTCACCGATAGCCACGCCTATCAGGGCATGGGAAAATTCGGAAATATGATGATGCCCATGCGGCAATTGCAACTCCACAGCACCCGCATACGCGGCGAACAACTCGGTGCTGTCGATAAATATATCGCTATGCTCCCTTGCCGCCGCCTGCAGGCTGTCCGGAAAGGAAGACACTACCTCGCCATCGCGAACCAGCAAGGGTATGTCGACAATAACCAGTGTTATGCCATTGTCCCTGCAAACCCGGTGCATACGCTCAAGTAACGCGGCCGCCAGTTCGATTTCATAGCTGCTGTACTCATCTTTTTGCGGCACCGCGTACTCCGCCACCTGCTCGGTCGCCTGCCGCGCCAGACGATTCTTGAAAAATTCCCAGGTGGAATTGAACAGCAGTGAATAAAAATAGGAATTTTCACTGAGCCACTGCACGCCCGGAATCGCATAAATAATATTCTGTATCCGCACCCCGGGAATATGCTCATACTTGGCCGGCACCAGGCTACCCGCTTCGTCCAGCCGGAACAGGCCGTGTTCCCACAGCATCATCACGGCCGTGGCGGTGACAGCCTTGGACTGGGAGGCGATGCGAAAAATGTCGTCCGGCTTGAGCGCCTCCAGCAGCGAGGGGAGCTCGCGGTCGAAGGCGGCGAGACAGTCGGCGTAGCCCTGGGGGTTGCGGCGGTGGCCGTAGAGGGCGTCGAAGTCGACCAGGTTTGTGAAGATGAACCCGGTCCGATCCGAGGCGATGGCCGCCAGCGTCTCCTCGATCCCGTGGGCGTTCCCCTTGGTCGAGATGGAGTCGGTCACGCCCT
>JAUIEY010000105.1 GCA_030429685.1 Gammaproteobacteria bacterium | reverse complement strand
TTTTTCAGCGCATCTTCGTAGCTGATGTGGCCGGCTTCGAAAAGATCAAACAACGCCTGGTCGAACGTATTCATGCCGATACGATTCGACTTCTTCATCACTTCTTTAAGCTCGGCAACCTCGCCCTTGAAGATCAGATCCTGTACCAGCGGTGAGTGCAGCAGGATTTCCATGGCCGCAATACGCCCGGAGCCTTTCTCCCGCGGTATCAGGCGCTGCGAGATGATGCTCTTGATATTCAGGGACAAATCCATAAGCAACTGGTCGCGCTTGTCTTCGGGGAAAAAGTTGATGATGCGGTCGAGCGCCTGGTTGGCGCTGTTGGCATGCAGGGTGGCCAGACACAAATGGCCTGTTTCGGCGAACTGAATACCGTACTCCATGGTCTCACGATCGCGAATCTCGCCGATCAGGATTACGTCAGGTGCCTGCCGCAGAGTATTTTTCAGGGCTGCGCCCCAGGATTCAGTGTCCACCCCCACCTCGCGCTGTGTCACCACACACTGGTTGTGCGGATGGACGTATTCGACCGGATCCTCAATCGTCATGATATGACCGCGCGTATTGGCATTGCGGTGACCGATCATGGCCGCCAGCGTGGTCGATTTACCCGAACCGGTGGCACCAACCAGAATGACCAGGCCGCGCTTGGTCATAACAATGTCCTTGAGGCCGCCGGGCAGCTCCAGTTCTTCAATAGTCGGGATATCGGTCACGATCCGGCGCAGTACCGCGCCAACCTGACCCTGCTGCACAAACACACTGACGCGAAAACGGCCGATGCCCTGCGGACTGATAGCAAAGTTACATTCCTGCGTGGCATCGAATTCCTTGGCCTGCTTGTCGTTCATGATGGCGCGCACCAGTGTGGCGCTTTGCTCTGCAGACAGGCGCTGTTCGGCGGCCCGATGGACGTCACCGTCTATTTTGATAGCAGGCGGGAATCCGGCCGTGATGAACAAGTCGGAACCATTCTTGGCAACCAACTTCTTCAGAAGGGTCTGCATCATCCGTGTTGCCTGATCGCGCTCCATTCCTTTACTCCCTCAATCCTTGGTTCCGGTCAGTTTCGATGTCTGGTCCGGCTTAAAAATCGTCCTTGTTGGCTGCCCGGAAGCGCGCCTCTTCCTTGGTAATGACGCCCTTGCTCAGCAGCTCCTGCAGGTTCTGGTCCAGCGTCTGCATTCCCGCGCTCTGGCCGGTCTGAATGGCCGAATACATCTGCGCGATCTTGCCCTCGCGGATCAGGTTGCGGATGGCCGGGGTGCCAATCATGATTTCGTGCGCGGCCACGCGGCCGCCGCCAACGCGCTTCAGCAGCGTCTGCGAAATAACGGCGCGCAACGATTCCGAGAGCATGGCGCGGACCATTTCCTTTTCGGAAGCCGGAAACACGTCAACCACGCGGTCAATGGTTTTGGCTGCCGAACTGGTGTGCAGCGTGCCGAACACCAGGTGACCGGTTTCAGCTGCGGTCAGCGCGAGACGGATGGTCTCCAGGTCACGCAGCTCACCGACCAGCACAACGTCCGGATCTTCACGCAGCGCGGATCGCAATGCCTCGGCAAAACCCAGGGTGTCGCGGTGAACTTCGCGCTGGTTAATCAGCGAACGCTGACTTTCATGCACAAACTCGATCGGGTCTTCAATAGTCAGAATATGATCGGGTTTGTTTTCGTTGATGTAGTTAACCATGGCCGCCAGCGTGGTCGACTTACCGGAACCGGTAGGGCCCGTTACCAGCACGATGCCGCGCGGATGCATGGAAATGTCCTTGAAGATAGCCGGTGCCTGCAAATCTTCCAGCGTGAGAATCTCCGACGGGATGGTACGGAACACCGCACCGGCGCCACGTGACTGGTTAAAGGCATTGACACGAAAACGGGCCAGCTTGGGAATTTCAAATGAAAAGTCGGTTTCAAACTTTTCTTCAAAATCCTTGCGCTGCTTGTCGTTCATGATGTCGTAGATCATGCTGTGCACTTCTTTGTGCGTCAGCGGTGGCATATTGATACGCTTGACGTCACCGTCAACGCGAATCATCGGCGGCACGCCCGCAGAAAGGTGCAAGTCCGATGCATTATTCTTGACCGAAAATGCGAGTAATTGCGCTATGTCTACTGCCATTTCTCAATCCCTGAGTGAGCCATGTATGCGACATGAACCAGGCATGTCTATGAGCATTCCCGCGCTACCTCTGGTTTCCTTACCATAAGCAGCACCGGTAGAAGCAGTATATGGATTGCCCCGGGAGGTATCGTGACGCGTATCACGAAACATTTAGTTAATTTACAAAAGCGCATTGCCCGCGCTGCGGCCGCTGCCGGCAGAAATGAGAACGAGGTCTCAATTCTGGCGGTAAGTAAACGCCACGGCGTTGATGCAATTCACGAAGCCTATGCCGCGGGGCTAAAGGCGATGGGCGAAAATTACCTGCAGGAAGCACTGACAAAAATGCCGCAGTGCGACCGGGGCATCGAGTGGCACTACATAGGCCGGGTGCAATCCAACAAGACCCGGCCGCTGGCGGAGCACTTTGACTGGGTGCAGACCGTTGCCAGCAGCAAAACAGCACGGCGCCTCAATGACCAGCGCCCCGCAAACCTTGCGCCGCTCAATATATGCCTGCAGGTATGCACCGACGCCAGTGAGCATGGCGGTGTCAGCCCGGCGGAGACTGCGGCCCTGGCCGCGGCGGTCGCGGGCTTACCGCGGCTCAGGCTGCGCGGCCTGATGACTATCCCGGCACCGGCCGGAGATGAGACTGCACAGCGCGCCCCGTTGCGCCGGCTGAAACAACTGTTCGACCAGCTCAATGCCGATGGCTACGGGCTGGACACCCTGTCCATGGGCATGACGGACGATCTGGAGGCCGCCATAGCGGAAGGCAGCACGATGGTGCGGGTGGGCACAGCGCTGTTCGGACCACGGCCGGAATAAGCTACTCTTAAAAACATCTGGACAGCTACAGTCTTAAACAACAAGGGAATCAAGCTCCGGCCATGCAGGAACATCAGCTACGTATCGGTTTTATCGGCGGCGGCAATATGGCGCAGGCCATCATCAGAGGCTTGCTGGAAGCCGGCCACGAACCCCGCCGGCTCATGGTGTCCGACCCGTCAGTACAACAGCGCGAGCAATTGCGACTGATTTCGGGGTCTATCAACGTTGGCACCGACAACGACGAACTGGCAGTCATGTGCGACATTCTGGTGCTGGCCGTGAAACCCCAGGTAATGGCTGAGGTAACCGGTGCGCTGACCCGGGACGACCGGCCACACAAACAACTGATCATCTCGGTGGCGGCAGGAATTACCATCACCTCGCTGCGCAACTGGCTCGGCGATGACCCGCGCGTGGTGCGGGTCATGCCCAATACGCCTGCCCTGATCGGTGCCGGCATGTCAGGCCTGTATGCGGATGACATAGACACCACCGGCCGCGGCTGGACGGAATACGTGATGGATGCGACCGGCGAGTATCTGTGGGTCAATCATGAATCGCTGATTGATACCGTCACGGCGGTGTCGGGCAGCGGACCGGCATACTTTTTTTTGCTTATCGAAATCATGCAGCAGGTTGCCATGGAACTGGGTCTGGATGAAAACCAGGCGCGCCTGCTGGCAACTAAAACCGCATCGGGTTCCGGCCTGCTGGCCCTGCAGTCAGATGAAGATGCAGCCGGGTTACGCGCGCGGGTTACCTCCCCGGGCGGCACCACGGCTGCCGCGCTGGACAGCATGGAAGCCGATGGCATACGTGATATCGTGCGCAGGGCGATGATAGCGGCACGCGACCGGGCGATAGAACTGGGTAAGGATTCCTGATTTTTTCGCGCGGCGGCAACCTCAATCTTTAACTTGGACTGAAATCGACTATGCAAAGCGGACTTGTATTCGTTCTTCAGGCTTTGGCGGACCTTTATTTGCTTGCCATGGCACTGCGACTGGCAATGCAGTGGGTGCGTGCTGACTTTCGCAACCCCATCGTGCAGTTCGTTGTCACCGTTACCAATCCGCTGGTAGTACCGCTGCAGAAAGTGCTGGCACCGATGTACAAGATTGATACGGCCTCACTGGTGGTATTTCTACTGCTGCAATTGGCCGTCATTGCACTGCTCAGCAGCCTCAGCTGCATGGTAACGCCGGACGTGATTACCCTGTTGTGGCTGGCTATCATCCGCGGCCTGCGGATGATCCTGAACATGTATTTTTTCCTGATATTCGGTTACGTACTGATGAGCTGGATTGCCGGCGGCTCCTACAACCCCTCACTTGCCATGCTCGGCAACCTGCTGCGCGAACTGGCCGGCCCGGTTATGCGTCCGGTGCAAAAACTGATCCCACCGATTGCCGGCTGGGACCTGTCGCCCATCTTTGTATTGATTGGCCTTGGAGCAGTTACCCGCATGCTGCTGGCGCCCGCGCAGCAGCTGGCCGCCGGATTTATGTGCCCGCTGGGACTGATTCTGTAGACGGCGACTTGCTGAGCAGGTCCGCCAACCCGGCGACAGCCTCGGCACTGACTTCACCCCGCTGCACCGCCAGCACGCCCTGCCCCGGACGGTAGATCATCACCGTCGGCTGGCCGTTCAGCACCAGATCCGCTGCAGCCGCAAAGGCCTGCACGTCATCAACAAACAGCACCGCACCCTGCTCCGGCGGAAGCAGATCAACGTAGTCTTTGGCGATGCCACGGCGAATCAGCCCTTTGACAAAAAACGGCGGGTTTTCAATGACCGGGAAGTGCCAGAAACGCGTTACATCAGGATCGACGCCGGCGGCCAGCAAAGCTTTATGCCAGCGGATGAGCTCCTTACCCTGCCAGGTGCCGTTATCCTGATCGGTGGCGATACCCAGAAACAGCAGATGCATCTCGGCACCGCGGATATCTGCGGGGAACTCGAAGTCACCCTTGGCAAAGTTTTTTGCCGTCACTGCTTCGAACGCGCCGGCCACCGAAGCAACAAGAATCAGCAGGATTGACGCGCCTGCCAGCCGCACTGTTGTGAAACTCATGGTCGGGCTCCCTCCACTGCATGGCGCAGCCTGATGATATCCGCATGCGATACGTAAAGCAGGTCGCCGACTTTGCGCATCAGGTATTCCTCGTACTTATCCAGCCGGTCATCCGCAAGCGCAACCTGCCAGAGCAGTTCCACCACCGCGAGCTTCTGTTCATAGTCCAGACTGTCATGCAGTGCCCGGGTAAAGTCGAACAGGCAAACGGCTTCGTCCATGGCCTTGCCGGCACGGTCCAGCAGCGCAGCGGCTTCGGCCTCGCTGAGATCAAAATGGCGGCTGAGCAGGCGCACGATCTCGCTGTGTTCACCGGCCGATTCATCAAAGTCGGCCCGCGCCATCTCCACCAGCAATGCCGCCAGGGCCAGTTGCTGGCGGTCCTGCGGATCGGCCGCGCTCTCTGCATAGGCACGATCGCCCAGCAATACGTCTTTCAGTTTACCCAGCATGCTGTGGCCTGGTTAATTTCCTGTCTGGTTTGATGGTTGTTAGCCCGAAGACTCAATTGTCGGCCGCGGGGCCGCACTTATCTACTATGAGTTTGCGCAATGTGACCAGTGCGCCGTGGAAAAAATGTCCGACCCCGGGCAGCTCCAGAAGTTCGGGTCCCGGCTGATTCGCCGCCACCCAGGCGCGCACATCAGCTATGGGCACAATTTCGTCCGCATCGCCCTGCACAATCAGCCACGGCATGGTCGGCCGGGTACGCAGTGTCTCCCCGAGCACATTGACGGCCGGCGCCACACAAACGAGCCGTGCCGCCCGAATCTCCGCGGCAGTGCGGGCTGCGATCACGGCGCCGAAAGAAAACCCTGCCAGCCATATGGCTGCATGCGGATGCGTTTGCCGCGCATGAGCAGCAACCGCAAGCAGATCCGCTGCCTCGCCCTCGCCGCCGCCGTAGCTGCCCTGACTGTCGCCCACCCCGCGAAAATTGAAGCGCAGTGCCGGCAGGCCGAGTTCATTGAATGCACGCACCAGCGTGTGCACTACCTTGTTGTGCATAGTGCCCTGATGCTGTGGATGCGGATGACAAACTATAGCCAGAGCATCATCGCACGCGGCGGCGGGCGTCTCCAGCAAAGCCTGCAGGCTGCCCGCCGGACCATTAATTACCAGTGCGGATTTTTCACTTGTTGCAGGCATGGTGCATTATTACAGCAATACTATAATTATTGCGCTGCACTGCGCCGGCAGCAGATCGCTTGGAACTTTTGACCGGGAGCCCGACCGCACATGAAACTGACCTCCGCCAGCTTTGGCCAGAACGAACGCATTCCGGAACGCTGCGCCTTCGGTATTCCCTGCCCCGATGAGCACGTCCGGCTGGGCGAAAACCGCAATCCACAACTGAGCTGGAATGACCTGCCCGCGGACACTAAATCGCTGGTACTGATATGTGTGGACACGGATGTGCCCACCTCCATGGACGACTTCAACAAGGAAGGCCGCACAGTGCCGGCAGCGCTGCCGCGCACGAATTTTATTCACTGGGTCATGACCGATATACCCGCAGATGCCGGGTCGCTGGCGGAAGGCGAGTGTTCCGATGGGGTTACGCCCGGCGGCAAAGACACACCGCCGGGGCCACCCGGGTCACGCCAGGGCATTAACGACTACACCGCATTTATGGCTGACGATTACAGCATGGCCGGTAATTATTTCGGTTACGACGGCCCATGCCCACCGTGGAGCGATGAAATCGTCCATCACTATCGCTTCAAACTGTTTGCGCTGGATATCGACAGTTGCGGTCTGACGGACACATTTACAGCAGGTGATGTACTCACCGCTATAAA
>JAUIEY010000104.1 GCA_030429685.1 Gammaproteobacteria bacterium | reverse complement strand
TTCCTGCAGGTGACCCTGAAATTTGGCACCAAAAAATGACGACACCACGTTGCCATAGGAATTGGATATCACCGACATCATGATCAACCCGGGCGCCATGTACTGCATGTAATCGAAGCCGCCCATCTCGCCGATACGCCGGCCTATTAAATTGCCGAAAATCACAAAGTACAACGTCATGGTGATGACGGGCGGCACAATGGTCTGAATCCAGATACGCAGGATACGCACGGTTTCCTTGCGCGCGACCACCGCCAGGGCACGCACCTGTCCGCGGGCATCCATCAGAGCTGCTGCTCCGGTTCAGCGACCTCACGGGTACGTTCCCGGTCACGCCGTTCCACCAGCCGCATAAACAGTTCTTCCAGACGGTTGGTCTTGTTGCGCATACTGGTAACCTGCACACCGGCGGCCGACAACGCCTCAAACAACCGGTTCAGGTTGCTGTCCTTGTGCATTTCCACCTCGATTTCATGCTCGGTAAGCACCACCGGATTAAAACCATTGAGCTGCAGATCCGGCGGCACGGCAGCGGCGAGGTTGAGCACGAAAACTTCCTGGTGCAGCTTGCGCAGCACCGCCGACATGCGATCGTTCTCGACAATACTGCCGGCATCGATAATGCCGACATGGCGGCACAGATTTTCCGCCTCTTCCAGATAGTGCGTGGTGAGAATAATAGTGGTGCCCTGTTCGTTAATCCGGCGCAGAAATTCCCACATGGAACGACGGATTTCGATATCCACGCCGGCCGTGGGCTCGTCAAGAATCAGCAGACGCGGTTCGTGCACCAGCGCCCGCGCAATCATCAGGCGCCGTTTCATGCCGCCGGACAAATTACGTGCGGTTTCCTTGCGCCGCTCCCACAGCTGCAGTTCACGCAGGCAGGTTTCGGTGCGTTCACGGGAGCGCTGCGCGCTCAGGCCGTAGAAGCCGGCCGGGTTGTAGACGCAGTTGTAGACTGTGTCCCACTGATTCAGATTGATTTTCTGCGGCACCACACCGAGACAGGCCTTGGCCTGTTCCAGTTCGGTCTCAATATCGTGACCAAAAATTTTTACGCTGCCGCTGGTCTTGTTGACCAGCGACGTGACAATACCAATCGCGGTGCTTTTCCCGGCCCCGTTGGGGCCGAGCAGGGCAAAAAAATCGCCCTCGGCCACATCCAGATCGATACCGCGCAGCGCCTGCACGCCATTGGCATAGGTTTTGGTCAGATTGCGGATAGACAGTGCTTGCATAAGACGGCGATTGTGCATGGCATCCGGACACAAACCAACCACCGGCAGCGAAGCTGCCGGAAGACGGTCGGTCGGGCAGGCAGCCGCGCTCAGGCTTTCCCGGAACAATTCACCGCGACGGTCAGCGGAATCAGGCTGAGTTGCGCCGCCGCCAGTTTGTCCGGCTGGGCGGCGCGGGCGCTCGCCACCAGGTCAGGCCAGCAGCCCGGATGAGCGGCGTGACGCGCCTGCAGGCTGGCGCATACAGAGTCGGCACGCTCGCACAGTTCAGCAAAACTCAAGTCAGCCAGCCAGGCAGCCGCAGCATTATCCAGACCGATGCAGAATTCGGTAATCCCGTCGGCCTCGCGGCTGTAATGCCACAGTGAGGTCAGCAGTCGATTGGCGAACTGCAGCGCCCGATTGCTCCACTCAACCGGCACACCGCTGTCGGCAACCTGGCAATCCGCGGGCAGCGCGGTGCAGGTGGCTCCGGGTAACAGGCTGAAACCGGCCAGCAGTACCGGAGCCCGTGCCAGGGCAGCAAGTTGCGCCGGATCAAGCTGCCGCAGCCGGGTCAGCACGCCGGCATCAAGTCCGAACAACGGTGCCTGGCCGGCCACCGCAGGGTCGGTCAGCAGAGCAAGAAAACTGCGGTTCATGGCGGTAATTTCGCCGGCCAGTTCCCGGCCCGGCGGGCTTTCAGGGTGTAAAGGTGACATTTGGAACTCCCATCCTGATACGGAGAAAATACTATATATGGTCGAAAATGACCATAAAAGGTAAAAATGAGCTATTTTTAGCCCCCAGAGGCCCTTTCGCGGGGGACCGGCCGGAAACGCGCGGCACCCCGAGTATTCAGCAGGAGGAAGCCTGACCATGCGCATCACCGACAACCGCTACGCCGCCGAAATGGCGAAATTCAACCTCGCCGTCCGCATGATCGGTCACGAAGCCCGCACCGGCACCATCCGCCGCTGCACCGGCTTTTCGGAGGACCGTATCCGCAAGATTTACGGCACCTACTTCAAAAACGAACAGGGCAACACCGTTAAACGCCGCCGCGGCAAAACTCCGCGCCAGATCGCCTGCTACGTGGCGTCCAGTCAGCAACAATCCGAGGCCACCCTGCTGGGCTGCTTCATGGTCAACGCCGGGGTGGTACTGCCGGGGCTGGCGGACGGCCACGCACACCGCGCCCGGCTCGACAATCTGCAACTCGGTGAAAAATTCTGCGCCGCTTTTGAAGCCTACCTGGCGCTGCACCCCGAACCGCAGCTGTGTTTTGAAAAGGCGTGGAACCTCTACCGGGCACTGGCCATCGAACAGGAACTGTATTTTGCGTCGTGTGCCAGCTGCGACGGTATTTATGTGCAGGACCGATACGCACTAGACTACCGGCGATGTCCTTTTTGTGAACTCAAAGCCGCGGAGTAAGCGCCGATCAGAACATTTTTTTCAGCCGGACCCGTCGCACGCAACGTGGCGCTGCGCAATGACCCTGCCGCATTGCAGGCGACGCTGCTGCACGAACAGACGCGCTTTGTCGCGGTCTGGCAATCGCGCTGCATGATCGGCGACGATGACAACCCGGTGCTGCTGCCACGCGCGGCACTCGGTGACGGCTGGCGCAACGAACTGGCGATCTATCTCGGCCGGCTTGCCGAGCAGCACCTGTTTGCAATTGCGGTGGATGCAGCCGCACCGGCCGGCGGACCGGACGCCAGCCAGTTCGACAACCATGGCAGGCTGCTGGCCCTGACCTCCGCGGACGACGGCGCCCTGCTCGCTTATGCCAAGGGCATGGTCGAGTGGCAGCAGCGGCATTTGTATTGCGGCTTATGCGGCGCTGAAAACCGGCCCGCAGACGGTGGCTTCGTGATGGTCTGCAGCAACGCTGCCTGCGGGCACCGCTGCTTTCCGCGCGTTGACCCGGCCATTATTGTGCTGGTCACGGACGCTGACCGCTGCCTGCTTGGTCGCCAGGCGCGCTGGCCGGCAGGACGCTTTTCCACCATTGCAGGGTTTGTCGAGCCGGGTGAGTCCATGGAAGATGCGGTGCGCCGCGAAGTCGCCGAAGAGACCAATATCAAAGTCGGTGCTGTGAACTACCTGGGTTCGCAACCATGGCCCTTTCCCGGCGCCATGATGGTCGGCTTTCATGCCGCAGCCGAATCCGTCGCCATTAACCTGAACGATCAGGAACTCGCCGAAGCCGGCTGGTTCACGCGCGAACAACTGGCCGCCGGTGCGGTGCAACTGCCACCGGTGAATTCCATTGCTTTCCGCCTGATCGAAGCGTGGTTCGATCAGTGGGACGGCGCGCGGCTGGCCGAGCTGGGCTTAAGCAGCAGCTTTTCGCGCAGTGCGCAGTCCGATTAGACTTAGGAAACCGCTGAGAAACAACCACGCTGCTGCCGGCAGCGGCACCACCGTGATGCTGGTGATGGTGGCAGTCGCGAGGGCAAGATCGGTGTCCACCGGATCCAGCCCCGAGTTGTCCTCGTACGTGATTCGGTAATTCATTTTCAGGCTGCCCATGTCCCAGCTCGACATGGCGGCCGGGGGCACCAGTTCATCGCTGGTCAGTACCGGCACCGGTTGACCCGCCGGTGCGGTTGCCGACATGAAAAAACGGAACCCCTCGTCCAGGTAGTCAGGTTCGCCGCTGACCGGGTTCACCGGACTCACAGCCGTTCGTGTCGAGGTACTGGCCATCCAGAAATCGACCGTATCGCCCGAGGTGGATACTGCATCGTCAATAATCAATACCGAGCTACCGCTCAGCATGTCAAAGCTGTTCCCGTCAACGATCAGCTGCGCATCGGTCAGCGCACCTGCATATATGCCCAGCGAAGGATCAAAATCGGGCAGACCAGGAGGAAGCATCGGCTGGGTAACGTCTGGTGTATCGCTTTCATAGGTGACAGTCATGCTCCACGCGGTCCCGTTCCCTGAGTCGGCGAACGGCAACAGGCTGTCAGGATCAGCAAAGCTGTCCTGTATTCCGTGGACAATCACCGTCACCGGCGCCGCCCAGACGGCGGGCACTGCGCAGAATGACAGCAGGGCCACAACTGTGGATATTTTTACTCGCACCGGCTTCCCCAGACAGCTTATTGATTGATTCTAGCAGCGCCCGCATGGCAGTCAGCCCGAGTTGACAAAATGCAGCATAACCGCCCGCTTCTCTAAATTTATGCGCATATTTGTGAATTAAGTCGCTTGACTAGCTGTAAATACTGCGTATGATGCGCAAACTGTTTGTTTATACATGCAGGCCAGCTATGCCCACCGCACCTGACATCCGGGCCCGCCGCCGTGAGGCTATCCTCGAGATTCTCGAGCGCCGGCCCGTTGCCCGGCAGTCTGATTTTGTCAGCCTGCTGCGGGCCAAAGGCGTGGCGGCGACGCAGTCGAGCGTCAGCCGCGACCTGCGTGAGCTGGGCATTGCCAAGGTGGGTGACGGCTATGCACAACTGCAGGCGGAAGCACCGCTCACGGAGGCGGACCTGCCGGAAGGCTTTGTGCGGGATGCCCGGACCGCGGGCGCCAACCTGACGGTGATACATACCGCAACCGGCGCTGCGGCGCGCGTTGCACTGGAGCTGGACCGCAGTAACTGGAACGAAATCGTCGGCACGATTTCCGGCGATGACACGATTTTTGTAGCAACCCGGAACGCAACCGAGCAGAAACAATTACTCAGCAAACTGCGTTCTTTGATGGACTGATTTAATACAGAGACAACAGCATGAGTGACACTTCACCCATTATCCTGGCCTACTCCGGCGGACTGGACACGTCGTTTTGCGTGCCGTGGCTGAAAGAAACC
Organism: Gammaproteobacteria bacterium; assembly: GCA_030429685.1. GTDB lineage: Bacteria > Pseudomonadota > Gammaproteobacteria > Steroidobacterales. Next base: position 1,852 of record JAUIEY010000104.1, on the reverse strand, counting down.
TACAACCGCCCGGTCGTTACGGTGTGCATTAACACCGGCGGGCTCAATGCGGCCGCTGCCGCCAGCCTGGAAGAACGGGCTATGGCGCTGGGCGCGCAGGAACATGTGCTGGTGGAAGCACGGCAGATTTTTTTCGATCGGGTAATTAAATACCTGATCGCTGCCAATGCCCGGCGCGGCAACCTGTATCCGTTATGCGTGGGTGCCGAACGCGGCATTCAGGCCACCCTGCTGGCGGAACTGGCCAGCGAACGGGGCTCCACCACGGTGGCGCACGGCTGCACCGCGGCGGGTAATGACCAGGTGCGTTTTGAAGTGGCCCTGCGCACCGTCAATCCAGCGCTGGAAGTGCTGGCGCCGGTGCGTGACCAGGCCTTTCAGCGGGATCAGCAGATCAAATACCTCAGGGACAACAATTACCCGCTGCCCCCTTCCGGCGGCGAGTATTCCATCAACCGGGGTATGTGGGGTGTGTCCATCGGTGGCAGCGAAACACTGACCTCGCAGAACACCATTCCGGAATCGGCATGGGTGTTGTCCGCGGGCGCTTTTGAAAAAGGCCTACCGGAAAAATACCTGACTGTCAGTTTTGTTAAAGGCGTGCCGGTGGCGCTCGACGGTCAGGCCATGGCGGTCGTGGAACTGATTGAAAAGCTCGAAAGCATCGGCGGCGAATACGCCATCGGCCGGGGCATTCATCTCGGCGATACGGTGCTGGGCACCAAGGGTCGGGTCGCTTTCGAAGCACCCGCGGCAGAAATATTGCTGAACGCGCATCGCGAACTGGAAAAACTCACGCTCAGCGCACTGCAGATGAAAATCAAGGAAGGCGTGGCGCAGAACTACAGTGATTTTGTGCACGAAGGCAAACAACTGGATCCGGTGTGCCGTGATATCGAGGCGCTGCTGGATTCGTCGCAAGCCACCGTTACGGGTGAGGTGAAACTTATCCTGCGGCCCGGCAGCCTGTTTGTCGCCGGCGTAGATTCCGCCTACTCGCTGATGGCGGCCACCAAAGGTGTGTACGGCGAAGCTGCCGGCGAATGGACGCCACAGGACGCGCTCGGGTACTCGCGCATTCTGGCGCTGCCCGGCATGCTGCAATCGCGGGCGCGCTCAACCGGTGACCGCTCAACCGGTGACCGCTCAACCGATGACAAGGCATGACAGCATGAAAACAGTCATAGCAGACAAGATTGCGTCGGTGGCACAGAACCGGGGGCTCAAGCGCGAGCTCCGGGTCAGCGCGGATATTCCCTGTGAGGAAGGCGTGCTGGTGGCCGTCGAAATTCTCAACAACAAGTCCACCTACAACACCCTGGAACTTACCAGCGGCCGGATGGCACAGCTGAAAAAAGGCGACGTGATTGTCGGCGCGCTCGGTCACCGTAAGGCACTGTTCGGCTACTCGGGGCACCTGCCGGAGTCGCTCAAACCCGGCGATGAAATACAGGTACTGAACATCGGCGGGGTACTCGGAATCTGCGATTCTGTGAATGCCAACTTCGGGCAGCCCTTCAATGCCAGGGTGCTGGGCACGGTGCTGGAATTTCCCTATCTGGGCGAACGCATCGGCGTGCCGTCGCGGGCCGGCAGTGAAGAGATGAACGGCGACGCTCCGCTGAATACTCACGGTGTGCCGGTGGTGGCCCTGGCCGGTACCTGCATGGATTCCGGCAAGACCGCGGCCGCCAGCGCGATTGTGTCACGGCTGCGGCACTATGGTTATACCGTGGATGCCTTCAAGGCCACCGGCGTGTCGCTGCGGCGGGACATACTGGCCATGGAAGATGCGGGCGCGCGCAACACCTCGATCTTTACCGACTTCGGCGTGATAACCACCACGCCGGCC
>JAUIEY010000103.1 GCA_030429685.1 Gammaproteobacteria bacterium | reverse complement strand
TGAGGATAAAACGTCGCCCAGCAGCACCAGGATAATCGATGGCGGGATGATCTGGCCAAGGGTGCCGGCTGCCGTGATGGTGCCGGTGGCAATACCCGGCGCATAACCCCGCTTGAGCATGGTTGGCAGCGACAGCAGGCCCATGGTCACCACTGTGGCGCCGACAATACCGGTGCTGGCTGCCATCAGTGCTCCCACCAGCACTACCGCAATGCCCAGGCCGCCACGCAGTCTGCCCATCAGCATGCTCAGTGTCTCGAGCAGATCTTCGGCAATCCGCGCGCGCTCCAGGGTAACGCCCATAAACACGAATAACGGCACTGCAATCAGGGTGGCGTTGTTCATGATGCCGAATACGCGATTGGGCATGGTTTCCAGGAACACCGGGTCAAAAGCACCCGCCGCGATGCCGATACCGGCAAACAGCAATGCGGTACCGGCCAATGTGAAAGCCACCGGGAAACCGGCCAGCAACACAGCCACCACCGCGAGAAACATTACAAAGCTGAGCCAGGCCATTCAGGCAGCGCCCTTGTCGCGCGGCGTTTGTATGGTTGTCGCTGCCCGCAGGGCCATGGCGCCGCCCTGCATGCCGAGCAGCACAGCGGTCAGCGGAATGCAGCTTTTCAGCAACGGCACAAACGGATACGGCAAGCCGCCGGCTTCCTGGGATGCTTCACGAATCTGCCAGGAAATGCTCACATAGTCCAAGCTGGACCAGAACAGAAAGATGCAGAACGGAAACAGCAGCAACAGCGTGCCCAGCAGGTTGACCCAGGCCCTGGCCCGCTCTGACATGCGGCCATAAAACACATCCACCCGCACATGATCACCGGCGGCCAGCGTATACGCGGCCGCCAGCATAAATACCACTGCATGCATGACGGTTATGGATTCCTGCAGACGGATCGAACCGCTTTGCAGCCAGTAACGTTCGACTACCACCACAGCGGTGACTACAACCATGGGCAGACAAAGCCACGCGATAGCCCTGCCGATTGCACGGCAAATGGTCTCAAGCCTGTCAGCCAGCGCCAGCATCAGGGCCTATTCGCGCCAGAAGGAACGCGAGACAAGAACCAGCAAAGTGAAAATTTCCAGGCGGCCGAGCAGCATGGCAACCACACATACCCATTTGCTCAGATCCGACAAACCGCCGAAGCCCGCAGCAACCTCGCCCAGACCCGGGCCGAGGTTATTCAGGGAGGCAGCGATGGCGGAAAAAGCGGTGACCTGATCAACGCCATCGAACAACAGCACTATCATCATGATCACAAACACTGATACGTAGACCGCGAAGAAGCCCCACACTGATTCGATCACGCGTGCCGGGACCGGATTGCCGCCGAGTTTGACGGGAATTTCCGCGTTCGGGTGCACCAGACGTTTGATTTCCCGGCGTCCCTGTCGATACAGCAACAGACAGCGCATGACTTTCATACCGCCGCCGGTCGAGCCTGCGCAGCCGCCAACAAAACTGGCAAACAGCAGCAACACCGGCAGTGCGCCCGGCCAGACCGAATAATCGGTAGTGGTAAAGCCGGTGGTGGTGGCGATGGAGACCACCTGAAACAGTCCGACATTGATTGTTTCGTGCAGCGAACTGTAGCCGCCAAAAAAATATAAATAGCCGACGACAGCGACTGCCAGTCCGCCAATGCCTTTGGCATAGGCCCGAAATTCGGAGTCCTGCAGATAGGCTTTCAGACTGGTGCTGCGCATAGCCAGAAAATGCAGTGAAAAATTCACCCCCGCGACGAACATAAAGACAATTGCTATGGCATTTATAACCGGGCTATTGAAGTAGCCCATGCTGGCGTCATGCGTGGAGAATCCACCAATGGCAACGGTGCTGAAGGCATGGCATAGCGCATCGAAGGCTCCCATGCCGGCCGCATAGTAGGCGCTGCCGCAAGCGACTGTCAGGCCGAGGTAGATATACCAGAGGGCCTTGGCAGTCTCGGTAATGCGTGGCGTCAGCTTGGTGTCCTTGACCGGGCCGGCTATTTCAGCGCGGTACAGCTGCATGCCACCCACGCCAAGCATGGGTAACACGGCGACGGCCAGCACGATAATACCCATGCCGCCGAGCCACTGGAGTTGCTGACGGTAGTAAAGCAGTGAGCGCGGCATGTCATCCAGACCGGTCAGAACGGTCGCACCAGTGGTAGTCAGCCCCGACATGGATTCAAATACGGCGTCAGTTACACTCATCGCCGGTTGCTCCAGGAACACCAGCGGCAGCGCACCAACGCTGCCCAGTCCGAGCCAGAAAGCCGCGACTACCAGAAAGCCGTCGCGCAACCGCAGATCCTCGGTGCGGTGACGTACCGGGAACCAGATAAGCAGCAAACGTTGGACGACAGCAAGTCGCATGCGCTCAGCGTACCTGGAAAACCCGTTCTACTTCGTCAATATGGCGGCGGTCGGTCATGAACAGAATGACATGATCATGTTCTTCCACCACGGTGTCATGATGGGCCTGCATGACTGTATCGCCGCGCACAATGCTGCAGATGCTGGTGCCTTGCGGCAGCTTTATCTTGTCAATGGTGCGGCCTACTACCAACGACCGGCCGGGCTCGCCGTGCGCGATGGCTTCAATGGCTTCAGCCCGCCCGCGCCGCAGCGCGTGTACTTTGACCACGTCTCCACGCCGCACGTAGGCAAGCAGTGAACCGATGGTGACCTGCTGCGGCGAAATGGCGACATCAATATTGCCGCTTTCCACCAGTTCGGCATAAGACGGCCGGTTGATGAGCGCCATAACTTTTTTGCAGCCGAGCCGTTTGGCCAGCATGGACGAGAGGATATTTGCTTCCTCGGCATTGGTGATGGCGACAAAAATATCGGCACTGTCCACGCTTTCTTCCAGCATCAGCGCCTCATCGGCCGCGTCCCCGCACAACACAATGCTGCGGCCCAGCCGTTCAGACAGTTCGCGGGCGCGATCACGGTCGCGCTCAATAACCTTGACCTGGTTGGTCTTTTCCAGTGCCTTGGCCAGCCGGTAGCCGATATTGCCACCACCGGCTATAACTACCCGCCGCACCGGAGCCTCCAGTTTGCGTATTTCGCTCATGACAACGCGGATGTCTTTACGTGCGGCAATGAAGAACACTTCATCGCCCGCTTCAATCACGGTTTCACCTTCCACCTGCACCGGGTAGCCGGCACGGTAAATAGCTGCCACGCGCGCTTCCACATTCGGCAAATGATCATTCAGTGTCTTGATCTGCTGCCCGACCAGCAGGCCGCCCTGATGCGCCCGCACACCGACCAGCCGCACCTTGCCGTCGGCAAACTCCAGCACCTGAAAAGCGCCGGGATAATGAATCAACTGCTCAATGTTGTCGGTAACCAGTTGCTCCGGGCTGATACAGACATCCACCGGCATGTGTTCGCTGTTAAACAGGTCGGTGGCATTGATGTATTCGGGAGCGCGGATGCGGGCAATTTTGGTGGGTGTATCAAACAGGGTGTAGGCAATCTGACAAACCACCATGTTCAGTTCATCGCTGTTGGTCAGCGCAATGACCATGTCGGCTTTGCGGGCGCCGGCACGTTCCAGCACATCCGGATAGGCAGCGTGACCAATAATGGTGCGTACATCGAGACGATCCTGCAGTTCGCGCAGCGCGGCCGGATTGATATCGACAATGGTTACCTGGTTGGCCTCTTCCCGGGCCAGCTGATAGGCAACATTGGAACCGACTTGTCCGGCACCGAGGATAAGAATATTCATCTAGGGATATTCAATAGCAGACAGGCGCTTATTGCAGCCGGTGTAGTTTACAACAGTTGGCTGCCACAGACTGAACTACATAAGCTCGAGATTGGCGTAGGACATAACCAGCCACTTGGTGCCGGCGGTTTCAAAATTGACCTGTACCCGCGCATGCGCGCCGGCGCCTTCATAGTTGAGCACCACGCCCTCGCCGAACTTGCCGTGCCTGACGCGCTGACCGAGCCGCACATCGCCGGGCGGTTCCGCCGCAATGGTATGCCGGAATCCGGCACCCTTGCCGAAAGCCGGCCTTGATACGCGAATACTGGGGCGAATCTCCTCAATGCAGTCGGTCGGCAGCTCGGCCACGAAGCGCGATACCTGTGCGTAATTGTCGATACCGTGCATCCGCCGTTGCTCAGCGTGACTCATGTACAGCTGTTGCATGGCGCGGGTAATCCCGACATAGCAAAGACGGCGCTCTTCCTCGAGGCCGCCCGGGTCGTTAAGCGAGCGTTTGTGCGGAAACAGCCCTTCCTCCAGGCCGGCAATGAACACCAGCGGAAACTCCAGTCCTTTGGCGGAATGCAGCGTCATCAGCTGCACACAATCTTCCCACTTTTCGGCCTGACCCTCGCCGGCCTCAAGCGCTGCATGCGACAAAAACGCAGCCAGCGGCGGCAATTCGTCTTCGGCATCCGGTTCGTACGATTGTGCCGCGTTTACCAGTTCCTCGAGGTTTTCGACCCGGGTTTCCGCCTGTTCGCCGCGGTCTTTGCGATGGTGCTCAAGCAAGCCGCTGTGTTGCAGGACATGATCGACGGTATCGCCGAGATCGAGGTCTGTGGTGTCCTTGTCCAGTTGCTCAAGCAGCAGCAGAAAGCGCTGTACAGCAGTGGTCGCGCGTGAACTCAGCGCGCCCCCGGCGCCACTGCGGGCGGCATCCCAGAGGGGCTGCGCGTTTGCTGCCGCATATTCGCGCAGCTGGCTGACCGTTTTGGCACCGATGCCGCGGGTAGGCAGATTGACAACCCGTTCGAAGGAAGTGTCGTCAGCGCGGTTTTCCAGCAGCCGCAGATAGGCCAGCGCATCTTTGATTTCAGCCCGTTCGAAGAATCGCAGGCCGCCATACACCCGGTAAGGAATTTGTTTGGCCAGCAACATTTCTTCCAGCACCCGCGACTGCGCGTTGGAGCGATACAGCACGGCTGCTTCGGCGCGCAGGTTGCCCTGGGCCACCCATTCTTCAATACGCGCGACTACAAACTCGGCTTCGTCGCGGTCGTTGTAGGCGCGATAAAGCCTGATCGGCTCGCCATCGTTGCCATCAGTCCAGAGATTTTTGCCGAGCCGGTCATGGTTATTGGCAATGATCGCATTGGCCGCATTCAGGATGGTCGAAGTAGACCGGTAGTTTTGCTCCAGCTTGATTTCGCGCATGGCCGGAAAAGCCTGTTTGAGCTGGAACATATTTTCGACGCGGGCGCCGCGCCACCGGTATATCGACTGATCATCGTCGCCGACGGCAAACAGAATGCCCTCCTTGCCTGCGAGTACCCGCAACCACGCATATTGCACGCTGTTGGTATCCTGAAACTCATCCACCAGCAGATGCCGGAAGCGTTGCTGGTACTGCCGCAGTATGTCCGGGTTGTTGAGCCACAATTCGTGCGCGCGCAGCAGCAGCTCGGCAAAATCAACCAGCCCGTTCTGATCGCACATGTGTTGATAGTTGCGGTAAATGCTGACCATCATTGCGCGAGTCTGGTCATTGCGCGTATCAATATGGTCAGGCCTGCGCCCTTCGTCTTTCTGGCCGTTGATAAACCATTGCACCTCGCGCGGTGCCCAGGTGCTGTCGTCCAGTTCCATGTCGCGGATAACGCGCTTGACCAGGCGCAGCTGATCCTGCGAGTCCAGAATCTGGAACGTCTGCGGCAGGCCCGCGGCTTCGGCATGACGGCGCAACAGCCGATGCGCCAGGCCGTGAAAAGTACCTACCCACAGATTGCCGACGGGAATATCGAGCAATTCTTCGACCCGCCCGCGCATCTCAGCCGCGGCCTTGTTGGTGAAAGTAACCGCCAGAATGCCATGCGGCGATACCCCCTCGACCTCGACCAGCCAGGCAATGCGATGCACCAGCACACGGGTTTTACCACTGCCGGCACCGGCCACCACCAGCACCGGCTCTTGCGGGGCGGTCACGGCTTCGCGCTGCGCCTCGTTGAGCGGGTCAATTATCGGTGTGACGTCCATGTGCGCAGTCTAGCCTGTGCCCGCAGTTACGGCGACGGGCAAAACCATGCCTGCCACAACCGTTCGCCGGGTCCGACGAAAGGCGCCGTAAGACAGTTGCTCTGATCAACCAGGGGAATGATCGGCAGGTTGCACGGTATGACCGTTGCAGGATTCGCTACGCTGACGGCAAACAGCGGACGCGCTGTTGCGAACACCGCACCGCCGCCGGCGCGGCGCGCGGCCGCGGTATCGAGTACATATTCCTGCGCGGTTTCGCACGCTGTTTGCGTCTGTATTTCGTCCAGCATGGCCGCCAGTCCGGCAATGCGGTCGGCCTGTTCGGCGTCAACCACGGTATAACCACCCAGCGAGACAGCGGCCAGCGCCCACGCCAGTGACCGCACCAGCACGGGCGGCGATTGTGCCGTTATTTCTGCCAGACCCTGTTGCCACACCGGGTCACTGCGGAATCCCGCCAGCGCCGGGTCGCCCAGGGTTTGCAGCAGGTCCGACACGCGCACCATGGCGTACAGTGATCCGTTGATGACGGCCTGATCCCACCATTCCAGTGCCTCGACGGGATTGCTGCGCATACTGCGTTCGGCCAGCGCCGCGGCGGCCTCGATATCACCGTTCCCCGCCAGCGTAATGAGCGCTGCGTTTTCCTCCGGCAGCGTCTCGGTGGTCGCGCCGGCAGCAGCTGTTGCAGCGGTCCAGTCTGAGTACGGTGGATAGCCGCGCGCCTGTTTCCAGCCCTGCAGATCGCCGAGCAGCAGGTCGCTGTCGAGTTGCTGGCGCTCAAGCCACGCGCGCAGCTCGGCGGCCGTGGTTATCACCGGCAGGTCGGGATCAAACTCCGGCTCTGCGGGTTGCTCCGCAGGAACTGCCAGCGGCTGCGGATTTGCCAGCTCAGCGACCGTGCTCAGCACGATCCACAGCAGTATGCCCAGCAACACACAGGCCAGCAGTATGGTGACCGTAAAACGTGACACTTTATATATACAGGTGGTCAGTTCAACGT
>JAUIEY010000102.1 GCA_030429685.1 Gammaproteobacteria bacterium | reverse complement strand
CCATCCACGGCGACCACCTCTTCTTCGACTCCTTGGTGAGCGACTCGCCGAACGTGGCGTTCGATCTCATCGCGAGCGCGGACGCGGACGAAAATGGCGATATCACCCGAGCGGAGCTCGAGGCCGTCGATATCACCGCCGAGGAGCGCTACCAGGTCGGCAACGCCGACATCGATGACCTGTGGTCTTTCGTCGATATGCAGAGCGCCCTCGTCGGGCACATCGACGGCGAAGGCCACTGCGATAGCGAGTAGCGCTTGCGCGCCCGCCCGTTCTTGTTGCGTATTGTAGCACCGAAGCGCCTCGGCGCGCGGGCGGCATGCCTGCCGCTCGCGCTCGGGCTACTGATGGCGCCGAGCGCCGCCGCGCACGACGAGAAGGGGAAGCAGAAACTCCTGCTGGAGGACGAAGCGGACAGCGCGCCGCTCGTCCCTCCGGTGCCGGTCCACCGGGCCCCCCTCCGCTATCCGTTGGAGACGGCGGGGGACCAGGGTGAGGTTCACGTTGAGCTTCTGGTCACGGTGGCCGCCGACGGCACGGTGTCGAACGTGGAGATCGCCCACTCGGGGGGCGCGGCGTTTGACGGCGAAGCCATCGCCACGATGAAGCAATGGCATTTTACTCCCGGCACCAAAGGGGGCGAGCCCCGGCCAATTACATTGGCGGTGCCGGTGCACTTTCACGCCCCCGCGCCGCTGCCCGAGGCGAAGGCGGAATCCCCCTCGGCGGCAGAGCCGACGGAGGCGCCGGCTCGAACCCCCGACGCCCCCGCCGGCGCGGCGGAGAGCGAGGCGTCGGTCCTGACGGTGGTCCGCGGGCGCGCCCTCGGCGCGTCGGCCTCGTCCCAGGTCATTGACCGCCAGGCGCTCGGCGACACCAACACCAAGAGCGCCGAGGACCTCCTCCGCCGGGTGCCGGGGCTCCTCGTGGTTCAGCACGGGGCGGAGGGCAAAGCGCCCCAGCTTTATCTCCGTGGGTTCGATGTGGCCCATGGCAGTGACATTGAGATGCGCGTCAACGGCGTGCCCCTCGGCGAGCCAGGGCACGTGCACGGCCACGGGTACCTCGATCTCGCGTTCATCATCCCCGAGCTCGTGTCGGAAGTGGCCGTGGACAAGGGGAGCTTCCGCCTCGACCAGGGGCCGTTCGCCACCGCGGGGAGCGTGCGTTATCGCCTCGCCGCGCCCCGCGTCGGCACCACGGTCAAGAGCGAGGTCGGCTTTCCGCTTCGCGGCCGCACCGTGGCGTACACCGCGCTCACGCCCAAAAACTTCGCCGGGGTGGACGTGGTGTCGACGCTGGGGTTCGGTGAGGGGCGCCGCGCCCAACGCGCGAGCGCCAACGCCATGGTGCACCACGCGGTCTCGTCGATGTTAAGCGTCGAGGGCGGGGCGTTCGCCGCGGCGGCGCGTTTCGCCGTCCCGGGCGCGGTGGCCAAGTCCGACGTGCAAACGGGGCGCGTCGGGCTCTACGACAGCTACGATACGGGCGGGGCGCAATCGGGACGCGCCCTCGGATACCTCGGCGCCAAGGTTCACCTCGGGCCCCTGCGCGTCGCGGGCAAAGCGTTCGCCGGCCGCATCAAAGAAGCCCAGCATGACCGCGTCGCTTTCCGTGCTCTCGCAGAGAACATTCAGGCAGCCGTCAATGACCTTGTCGGCGTTGTTGCGATTAAGGTTCTGCAGATCCACCGCGAGCTTGGTATAGATCACGTCGAGGCCGCCAACCGTGCGCGCCCCTTTGAGGGCTTTTTGCAGCCCTGTCAGAGTAGAGGTGTGATCCTTGCCCGGCATGGGGAGTCATTCTCGCACGAAAAATCTGCCCGACTCCACTTTAAGCAGGTGAAAAAGATTGGACGAAGTCCAGTACAGAACCATGCCCGCCGGGAAGGTATAAAACAGCACAAAAAAGGCTGCCGCCATCAGGTACAGCCGGATACTCTGTTGCCGCTGCAGCTCCGCTGTCAAAGTCGCCTCCCGCTGCAGCACCGCCGCCAGCACGCTGAGCATGGTCATCAGAAACGGCAACAGGTTCAGATAGCCGCCGAAAAACGGCAGCACAAACGGCAGTGCGGCGAAATGGTCCGGTTTGGCCAGGTCGGCCATCCACAAAAAGCCCACCTCATTAAACGCAAAATTCTCAGCCAGCATGTCAAAAGCGGCTATAAATACCGGAATTTGAATCAAAAAACCGGCCGCACTTTTGAAGGTATAGAACTGGCTGACACGGTGTTTCCGGTACACAGCCAGCACCTGCTTATGCGCCTCCTCGCCCTTGAACTGTCGGCGTATCGCGGCCAGTTCCGGCTGCAGCAGGCTGTTTATCTGGTTGACTTCCCGTTGCCACCGATCCGCCAGCGCGGTAAGCGGGTACATCAGTATTTTGACGGTCAGCGACAGCAGGATAATGGCCAGCCCGTGATTCCCCACTACACCGTGAATCAGGCCGAACAGCATCATCATGCCAAAGGTCAGCGCGCGCAGAAAATCCCACAGAGCTGCGAACAGCAGCTCGCTAAGTACCGGGTCGACACTCCTTAAGGCCTGCCACTCCACCGGCCCCGCATACAGGCGATAGCGGCGTTGCCCGTCCACACTGACCCGCGGCTGATCGGCCGCGGGCAATGCCAGCACGATTTCCCCTCCGCCGGGTACTTGCGCAAGCACCGTCCAGTAGCGGTTGCGGATGCCGGCCCAGACCGGTTGCTGCGGTTGCCGGCGAAGCTCCCCTGCGGCGAGTTGCTCGTCAAACAGCTGCTGCCCGGCATCGCTGACCTGCAGCGGCCGCACCCGGCTGTAGATCTGGCCAAAACCAGGCAACTGCTCGGGAACAAAACGCTGCCCGGTGGCCAGCGTAAGCGCCGCGGCGGCCGGCAGCTCCAGCTGCACCTCGGGACGCAGCCGCGACAGGCGGTACACCAGCCGGCCCTGCGGCAGGCTGAAGTCTACGGTAACGGTTTCGGCTTCGGTAACAACCACCGGCGCGACACCAGCAGACGCCGCCAGCCCCTCAAGCTGCAGGTACCCGTCACCCGGCGCGAATAACTCCGCGCGCCGGGCGTCGGTCTGGTTGCAGTCCGGTGCGCACAGGGTCCAGGCAACCGGCAGCGGACTGCTACCGTCAAAAACAAGTTGCGTCTGCCCCGCCACTACCGTAATCGGCTCGGCCACCGCTGCGGCACACCACCATAAAGCTGCGGTGAGCGCGACCCGCTTCATTTAAAGAAGCGCCGCATCTCGCTCATCGCTTCCTGCATGACAGCAGGGTGCAACTCCAACGCAGCATCGGGGCGATAGTCTTTGCCCAGCAGCTCAATTAGCCCGCCCGGGTAACTCACCACAAGTTGCCCGGGCTCGACGATGGCATGCGAGGTGTAACTGCCGGCAATCATCCATTCCCATTCTTTGCCGGCGAACAGGTTGCTGCCGCTGCTGTAATCTGACGGCGGATTGCTGCAGCCGAAAACTTCCTCAAGCAGGGTTGCCGGAACATCCTGATGCGCGCTGCGATGCCGGAAAATACGCGGTTCGCGACCCGGCCAGCGCATCAACAGCGTGGCGCGCAACTGCCATTCACCGTAATTGCTGGCGTGCCCGAGGTAACCAAGCCCGAGTTCGTCGAATTCATAGCCATGGTCACTGGTAATGATCACCAGCGTGTCGCGATCATTGTCCACCGCATCCAGTGTCGCCAGCACCGCAGCAATTTCCCGGTCATTCGCCCCCAGACGGGCCATGTAACCCGCCTCGAGTTTGCGCGCTTCGCTCCATTCCGCGGGAAAACCTGCGGGCTGACCGACGGCAAATTTGCCCGGGTCGTAATAGAGCAAACCAAACCATGGCCGAGCGGGATCGGCACGCTGCGTGAGCCATTGCTCCCACAGCACGGTGATTGCACTGTTGTCGCTGCCATAAGTGTGCTCGCCCGGCGTGCGGCGGGACGTGGGCGGAGTCGCGGCAAACAGGGTACGGTCAATCTGCGCCGGACTGCCAAAGCCAACGGCGCTGAATGCCATTACCTCATAGCCGTGCGCATCGAGCTGCTGCATCAGCACCGGCGGACGCTGCAGATCGTAAAAACTTTGCCAGTAAGTGCTGGGCAGGCCGTAAAACAGCGAAAAGAATCCCATCCGCGACGAATTCCCGCCGCTGTAGTGATCGGTGAACTGCTGCGCCTCGGCAGCAAATGCCGCCAGCGCCGGGGTGCGCTGCGCATCAATGCGATCAGGACGCAACGCATCGATGACGATGACAGCAATATTCGGCAACGCCGTGTCGGTTGAGCATTGCATTGGCGCCAGCGGATAACGCAGCTGCCCGCTGTCAGGCGCATTGGCCCGACGCAACAGGCGTTGTTTCTCCACTTCGGCCGGGTCCACCCAGCCAAGTTTGGCCAGTCGCCGCTTGGCCTTGAGCGGAAAGTATAACGGCATAAAACGGGTAAAACCGGTAACTGCCGTATGCGCTGTGGCATCGGCCCAGATATGGATGCCCTGCCCGCCGCACCAGACCAGTATCAGCGCAGCGGCGAGCCAGCCGCCGCGACGCGCGCGCCTCGCGGTAACAAACTTCCAGACCGAACCGGCCAGCATGGCCTGAAAGCCGAGCAAGGCGAGGAACACCACGCCGGTGAGCACCCAGGTTGAGGTATCGAAGAGCGCAACCGACAAGGCACTGAGATGAAACCGGTACTGCTCGAAAACATTGGTATCGAGCACCATCAGGCTTAGACCGAACGATCCTGCCACTACTCCCAGCGACAGCAACACGGCTTTGCGTGGCCACAGCAAGGCCACCAGGCAACCGAGCAGTGCCAGCGGCAAATAGCCCAGCACGGCAAACTGACCGATGTAAGCAAGTGCAACGTAGAGTGCCGCCAGCGCATCATCCGGCCAGCCGAATATCAGCAGGTAGCGCACCCCGATCAGGGCAAACAAGCCGGCATTCAGAATGCCGAACCAGGCACTCCAGCGAATTAACAGGCCCCGGGTTACGGGTTGCGGTTCAGTCATGATGCCATCCCTTGCTGCTGCGGTTCGCGGCTGTCGGCCTGCCGCGCCAGTTCGGCTACCGCATCGGCCGCGGCAGGCGCGCTGCTACCCAGATTGAATACCCATTCCCGGCGCAGTTCTTCCACGCGCGCCCGAAAAGCCGCGGGCTCCTGCAGCATGCCCCGGATCAGTTGCGGCACGTCCTGCAATTTATCGGGAGCCGCAATGGCGCCGATCTTGTCCCGCACAAACATTTCGAATGGCTCGATGCCCAACTCCGGCCACCAGTCATTACGCGCTTTAGGCGGTACATCAATATACAAAACGGGTTTTTCCAGGCCCATACCGTAATCCATGCCGGCACCGGACCAGTCGGTGATCATCACGTGCGAGTCAAACAGTGAATCGGACTCGCCCATCTGCTCCATCAGGGCAAATTGGGGATGATCCCGATACTTGTCAGCAATACGGTCAATAACTTCCGGTGTGTTCCAGCGGGTCTGGTAGTGCGGCCGCAATGTGACGCGAAAACCGGCGGCCATCAGTTCATCCACGAGTTCCACCCCGCATACATTCAGGATGGTTTCATCGCCCCATGACGGTGCCAGCAGCACGTGAATTTCCGCGTCACTGTTCCAGGGCGGTGGCGCACGACGCTCAGCCATCAGGTTTTCGAGTCGTTCATAGCCGTGTTCAAACAATTGCTTGGCCGATTGGCCGAGCATAGCCTCGCGTTTGCGCAGCTCGCGCATCTGGTGCGGCCCGGCACAGAGCACGGCATCATAGTGATCGTATGAATCCGCGTGATCGGCCATGTGTACGCTGATCAGCGAGTGAAACATAAAGGCGTAGCTGACCGGGTTGACCGAGCGCTTGAGTTGCAGGTTGTTGAAATCCACCATGGTCATCAACATGACGCCCGCTTCGAGGAACTGAAAGCAGACGGTGCGGATTATGCCGCTGCCAATGGAGAAGGCGCGGATGTTTTCGTGCGACTCGCTGAGCCCGGCATCCTGCGGGTCCGATGTCAGGTAGCAGACCTTTTCACCGCGCTCAGCCAACACACGAATGATGGACGCGAAATGATGCCAGTCCTGACCGCTTTCGCTGTAAATAACGATGCGCCGCCATTCCGAAGGTAAGGCTTTAAAGTTGCGATATGCGCGCCAAGCAGCAAAAAACCCGGGCATTGTCAGGCCACCAGCATTCCCCAGCAAGGTGCAACGATAACAAAAATGCCTGCTAAATCTCAGCTCTGCCTACGTCACAGAAAAAAGCGCCGGCTATTGATAGCCGGCGCTGCTGCCTGAATCCCTGCGGAAAAAATCAGAAATTGACGGTGGCGCGCAAACCGATCATTCGTGGTGGCGGCAGAATCGCAAATACCGTCTCGTCGCGTGGCTGACCGCCCATACCGCCGTACATGCCGTCGCGAAAATCGTTGTACCCCTGGCCCCAGCGCGGCGTGTCGTCATCGAACAGATTGGTCGAATAGAGGGCCAGGCTCCAACCTTCAGCCTGCACGCCTACCTGCGCATCAACATTCCAGTAGTCATCTATTTTTGCGGTGTTGACGCGGTCATAAACATTGCGTTGCCCCTGGAATGCCGCTATGACATTGACAAAACCCTCCAGCGAATCCGACACGGGCGCCCTATAGTCGGCGAGCAACGTCAGTGCGTCCTCAGGGACGCCTGCCACGGATGCGCCGGAGCAGTCACCCAGCGCGTTTCCGCATATCGCCTGATCTTTTGGGGTTACGGTGCCGCCCGCGGCCGCCCTGATTTCGGTGTAGTTAAAGTCGGTCCACTCGGCATCGGTATATGAATAAGCGGCAGCCAGCGTCAGCGCATCAATCGGCCGCCAGGTCAGGTCAACCTCGAAGCCTTTGGTTTCGGCTTTAGCCGCGTTGATGATTCCCGAAGCAGGCCACATGGTGACCGGATCTGTGATCGTGACACCTACCTGTCTGTCCTTGTAATCATTCTGATAAATAGCGACATTGGCCAGTAACGT
>JAUIEY010000101.1 GCA_030429685.1 Gammaproteobacteria bacterium | reverse complement strand
AGGTACCAGGAGTATTCCTTTTTCGGGTCGAAGCGCCTGCTAAGGCGGCTAAAAAAACGGCGCGGCATGGTCTAGCGTGACAAATTTGAGGGCGGGAATTTTCCGGCCGGTATTCTCGCACGTTTATGGAGCGATTGGCGCTTGCTGCCCTGGCTGGCAACTTAGCCGGTCTTTGGTTGCATATTCCCGGCGCATATTTGTTGCCGGTCGCGGTGGCGCTGGTCGTGCTGGCTGTTTGGCGCGGCGGTAAGTTTAAATTTGCCGCCTGGTTGCTGGTGGCGTGGTGCTGGGCGGCACTGCATGCCGGTGCCTACCGGGCGGGATTGCCGGGCGTCGAATTGCATGCGGCGGATCGTCTGGTGACCGGTTGTGTGGTGAATTTCCCGCGACACGGCCCCACCGGCAGTAGTTTTTTATTTCGCGGCCGGGCAGCCGATGCCGGCAGTGGCCTGCTGTATTTGCGGACCTATACGCAGCGCACCCGGGAATCGGCGGCGGCACCATTTGTGCCGCGTGCAGGCGATTGCTATCAGTTGCATGTGCGCCTGAAACCGCCGCACGGCCAGAGCAATCCCGGGCAGTTCGACCGCCAGCACTGGTTTATGGCCGGGCGGGTGCAGGCCACCGGCTACGTGCGTGACAGCAGCCTGAACCTGCCGCGTCACGATCTGCATGTTAACGATGCGATCCTGATGGTGCGGGTTGCCGTGCGTGACCGCATCCGTGCAGTGCTTGGTGAGCATCCCGCCACCGCGATTATTGAAGGTCTTACGGTCGGGGTGCGCAGCGCCGTCAGCCAGGATATGTGGGAGGTGCTGCGTGCCACCGGCACGGTGCACCTCATGGCCATTTCAGGATTGCATGTCGGCCTGGTTGCCGGCGCTGCCTGGTGGCTGATGGGGCAGTTATGCGGCCGGCTTGCGCCACCCGGCAGACTGCGCTGGCCGGCACTTGTGGCCGGCGGCTGCGCTGCCCTGGGGTATGCACTGCTGGCCGGCTGGTCGGCACCGACCCAGCGAGCGGCGCTGATGTTTGTGGTGTTGCTGGCGGCCACCATGCGTTATCGCGTGCCGCGTCCACTCGGGTTGCTGGCGGTTTCGGTTCCGGCGGTAATTTTTGCCGATCCGTTTGTCGTGTTGGGCGCCGGTTTCTGGATGTCCTATCTCGCCGTGGCGACGCTGCTGACCGCAGCCGGCGCTCTGCCCCGGGAGTGCGAGGTGGCGCAAACCACTGGATCGAACGGCTGGCGCCGTCGGCTGACAACGGCGGCGGGTAATTTGCTGCGCGCACAGTGGCGCCTGACCCTGGGTCTGGCGGTGCCGAATATGCTGTTGTTCGATGCCTGGCTGGTGCTCGGTCCCGTCATCAATTTGCTGGCTATCCCACTGTTTTCCCTAATATTGCTGCCGCTGACTTTGCTGAGTGTGCTGCTCTTGTGGCTGCTGCCCGCGCCCGGTGCAGCATTGCTGGGGCTGGTCGCGGAGTTGCTTGCCGGAGCACTCGAACTGCTGGGCGCCGCGGCAGCTTCCGGCTGGGCGCAGTTCGACGCGCATGGCAGGCAACTGGCGCTGCAATTGGGGGCCGGGAGTCTCTGTTTGCTGTTGCTGCTGCCCCGGCCGCTGCGCAGTCTGCCGTTGCTGGTCGCGTTGCCGGCGCTTTGCGCCGCGGGTGGTTTGTTGCTGCCGCGGCCGGTTTTTCAGGTTGATGTATTGGATGTCGGGCAGGGCACAGCAGTGGTCATTCGCGCCGGTGAGCGAACTTTGCTGGTGGATACCGGTCCGGCCTGGCCCGGCGGCGATGCCGCGCGGACCGTGTTGCTGCCGTTTTTGCGGCAGGCCGGTGTGGGCAGGCTGGATGTCGTAGTGGTTTCCCATGCGGATACGGATCACAGCGGTGGCCTCGCTACCGTGCTGGATGTATATCCGCGTGCTTTGGTGTTGCAGCCCGCGCCGGCAGTAGGCAGCGGCCATGCCCGCTGCCGCCGCGGCATGCAATGGCGCTGGGGTGATGCCGAAATACGGATTTTGCATCCGCTCAAACTGGCCGGCTGGTCAGACAATGACGCCTCATGCGTGCTGAGCGTGCGGTTCCGTGACGCGCATGTGCTGTTGCCCGGTGATATCGAGACGGCGGCCGAAGCGGTCCTGATTGCCCGGAGCGGCGGGCTGCACAGCAATTTGCTCATAGCCCCCCATCACGGCAGCGGGACGTCGTCCGGTGCCGGGCTTGTTGCCGCCACTCAACCGCACTATGTGGTCTTTACAACGGCATTTCTGAATCGCTGGGGTTTCCCCAAAGCTGCGGTGGTTGAGCGCTGGCGCAACAACGGCAGCTGCGGTCTCAATTTGCCGCTCACCGGTGCATTGCGTTTTACCTGGCGGGAGAGCGGCGGCTTGCAACTGGCGGCTGCGCGTAAAAATCACTGGACGCGGCCATGGGCAATTCGCCCACTGTCTGATGATTACTGCCTTTGAGTTTGAATAAACTATAAAAACGGCTAGTGCCGGGGTATAGTTGCAGCGCGCTGGTTGGGACACTCCGGGACGGGAATGCTGGAAATTATAAAAGCCGGTGGATGGGTCATGTTTCCCATCATCGTGTGTTCAGTCATGGCAGTCGCCATCATTCTTGAACGTCTGTGGACTTTGCAGGAAAAGCGGGTGTTGCCGCGCCGGCTCACCAAAGAAGTCTGGGAGTGGGTCAGCACCAACAAGCTTAACCACGAGCACCTCAAAGCGCTGCATGACAGTTCGCCACTGGGGGAAGTTCTCAGTGTCGGATTGAGCAATCGCCATCGCAGCCGCGAAATCATGAAAGAGCGGATCGAGGACACCGGTCGTCACGTGGTGCACGACCTGGAGCGTTACCTCAATACGCTGGGTACCATCGCTGCAATTTCACCACTGCTGGGTTTGCTTGGCACTGTGGTAGGCATGGTGAACGTATTCGAGGCCATCACCAGCCAGGGCGTCGGCAATCCGTCGGTGCTGGCCGGTGGCATCTCGGAAGCGCTGATTACCACGGCCGCAGGACTGATTGTCGCGATTCCGGCCCTGATAGGCTATCGCTACCTGCGTGGCCGGGTTGAGGCACTGGTGGTGCGCATGGAGAAAGAGGCCATCACCCTGGTCGAGGCGCTGCACCGCAAACGCTATCTGGATGCCCTCGGCAAAAACGAAGAGGGCGGAAGCGATGAATCTCAGCAGCCGTAGTCGCGAAGAACCGGAAATCAACCTGACTTCGTTGATTGACGTGGTTCTGCTGTTGCTGGTGTTTTTTATGATCACCACCAGCTTCGTGCGTGAATCCAAGATCGGTTTACGGCTGCCGGAAGCGTCGTCCACTGATATAGTTGAAGTGCAGGATGAGCCCATGGTGGTGTCAGTCACTGCGCAGGGAACCTATCTGGTGAACGGACGCCTGCTGATTGATGCCCGCGCCGGCACCCTGGAAAATGCCATCCGCAAACTTGCCGGCGACAGCCCCGGCACCCAGATCACTATCAGCGCCGACGCTGAAGCCAGTCATCAGGCGGTGGTAACGGCCATGGATGTGGCCGGGCGAGTCGGCTATGTCGAGATCAACATTGCAACCGTCAGGCAGCAGGACGCCGCGGACTGAGTATGGCCGAGTCAGGCACTAACGCCGCCGCCGGCAAGCAGCACCGGGACAACGCATACTCGTCAATGGCGATCTACCGGCGTTTGCTGAGCATGAGTTCGCGCTACTGGCCGGTATTCATCGCGGTAGCCATCAGCTCCGCGCTGTTTGCCGCTTCCGACGCCGGCTTTGCCTATCTGATCAAGCAGCTTACCGACACGGTCGCGGCCGGCAGCCAGCTGACGCCGCAGCAGCAATGGGTGCGGCAATGGTTGCCGGCAGGTGTGCTGGCATTGTTTGTGGTGCGCGGGCTGGCCAATTTCGGCTCGGTGTATGGCATGGGCTGGATTTCGAATCGGGTTGTCAAAGAAATTCGCCGGCGCGTTTTCGACCGTTATCTGACACTGCCGACCCGCTTTTTTGACGAGCAGGCTGCCGGAGTGTTGCTGTCCAAACTTACCTATGACGTGCAGCAGATAGCAGATTCGGCATCCAATTCCGTAATTGTGTTGTTCAAGGATTCGCTCACGATTGTTTTTCTGGTTATTTACATGCTGTTTCTGAGCGCGGAACTGGCAGCCTTCGTGTTCGTGGTTGCGCCGGTCATTGCGTTGCTGGTGCGATATCTCGGGGTGCGTTTCCGGCGCCACAACCAGCGCATTCAGGCAAGCGTGGGCGACCTGACGCGCATCGGCTCGGAGGCATTGCAGGCCAATCGCATCGTCAAGATTTTTGGCGGCCAGCGCTACGAATCCGGCCGTTTTGAAACCGCCAATGAGCACAACCGGCGCATTCAGATGCGATTGCTGGCAACTACTGCGGCCGGCAATGGGATAACGGTATTTGTTACGGCTTTTGGTGTGGCCGGCGTGATCTACCTGATCGGCCGCATTGATATAGCGGTTGCCGATGTGGCGGCGTTTATCACGGCCATGGTGCTGCTAATGGCTCCGCTGAAGCGGCTTACCACGGTGAATGCCACCATTCAGCGCGGTATCGCTGCCGGTGAGAGCCTGTTTCGCATCCTCGATGAGGAGGCCGAAAAGGATACCGGCACTCTTGCGCCCGCGCAGATCCGCGGGCGGGTCGAATTCCGCGATGTGAATTTTGCCTACAGCAGCGGCGAAGGCCAGGTGCTGCACGGCATAAATCTGCAGGTGGAACCGGGTGAGACCATTGCGCTGGTGGGCCGTTCCGGCAGTGGCAAGTCCACCCTGGTAAGCCTGTTGCCGCGCTTTTACGATTGTGAGACGGGCGAGATACTGATTGACGATATACCACTCGCAGAATATTCGCTGCAGGGCCTGCGGCGGCATATCAGTCTGGTAAGCCAGGAAGTCACGCTGTTTAACGACAGCATTGCCGCAAACATTGCGTATGGCGGGCTGGCTGATGCTTCGGCGCAGGAAATTGAGGCGGCAGCGGCTGCCGCTCACGTCACTGAATTCACCGCCACGCTGTCCGATGGCCTGGATACCATGGTGGGTGATCGCGGCGTATTGCTGTCGGGCGGGCAGCGCCAGCGCATTTCCATTGCGCGTGCTCTGCTCAAGAATTCCCCCATCCTGATTCTCGACGAAGCGACCTCGGCACTGGATACCGAGTCCGAGCGCCATATTCAGGGTGCGCTCGACAAGCTCATGGAAAATCGCACCACTTTTGTGATCGCACATCGGCTCTCAACCATTGAAAATGCAGATCGCATTGTGGTCATGGACGAGGGGCGCATGGTGGAAACCGGTCGCCACCAGGAACTGGTCGCTGCCGGCGGGACCTACGCATCGCTGTATCGCCTGCAATTCAATGAACAGGACGGCTAGGTCGCAACAGTTCGTAGATTCCTGCTGGTATGGCCGTTGCTGGATAACGGTTGTGCTGTTGCCCCTGTCGTGGTTATTTGCCCTGTTCAGTGCTGCACGCCGTTATTGCTTTGCCGCTGGACTGTTCCGGGTGCACAAAGCGGAAATCCCTGTCATCGTGGTTGGCAATATTACGGCTGGCGGTACCGGCAAAACGCCGGTCGCTGCATGGCTCGCCGCCGAGTTGCACCGGCGCGGCTACCAGCCGGCCATTGTCAGTCGCGGCTATGGCGGCACTGTCGGGGCGCAGCCGCAGCAGGTTCAGCCCGACAGCGATCCCGCGGATTACGGCGACGAACCGGTGCTGCTGGCGCGCCTTACCGGGCATCCGGTAGTGGTTTGTCGTGACCGGCTCGCCGCGGTGAATCGCGCCGCACAGTTGGGTGCGAATGTGGCGATAGCTGACGATGGTTTGCAGCATTACCGGCTGCATCGCGATGCGGAACTCGTGGTGGTGGACGGTGCGCGCCTGTTCGGTAACGGTTACCGGCTGCCGGCCGGCCCGCTGCGCGAAGGGGTGGGGCGGCTGCAAAGCGTGGATGCGGTCTTGGTTAATGGTGGCACGCAGGCCTGCGGTCGGCGGTTCGATTTACGCGTCGCGCAGGCCCGCAGCCTGGATGGCGCCGTGACCTGTGCGCTGGGTGATTTTGCCGGACAGGAGGTCTGGGCAGTTGCCGGTATCGGCAATCCGGCGCGATTTTTTGGCAGTCTGCGCGAATTTGGCATCCGGGTTCGTGAAGTGGCGCTGGCTGACCACGGCCGCGCAGATATAAGGGATTTGCAGCGCGATGCCGACCTGCCGGTGCTGATGACGGAAAAAGACGCCGTAAAATATGCTGCTGTGGCAGACGTCAATGTCTGGTACGTTCCCGCAACAATGGAAATTGCTGATGCAGATGCGGAGGCAGTGATGCTTAAAGTGCTGGAAAGGCTGCCGGCCGTGAGTCCGTAACTATGCAAGCACAATTCAGAATCGTAATACCCGCGCGTTTTGAGTCCACCCGGCTGCAGGGCAAGGTTCTGCTGCCGCTGGCAGGCAGACCGATGCTGCAGCATGTGTGGGATCGCGCCATAGCGAGCGGTGCTGGTCATATTGTGGTTGCCACTGACAATGAAGATGTGGCGGCTGCCGCGCGCGACTTTGGCGCCGAAGTTTGCATGACTTCGGCGGCCTGCCGATCAGGCACCGAACGGGTGGCGGAGGTCTGTCAGCAGTTGGGTTGGGATGATGAGTTGCCGGTCGTCAATGTGCAGGGTGATGCGCCACTGATGCCGCCGCAAAGCATCGTACGGGTTGCCGCTTTGTTGCATGAGCATCCGGAGGCGGCCTTGGCGACTTTGTGCACGCCACTGCAAAGCGAAACTGAGTATCGTGATCCCAATGTCGTGAAAGTGGTGTTTGATGCATCGGGGCGAGCGCTATATTTCAGTCGTGCGCCGATCCCGGCCGCCGGACATGGCCATGATCAGCAGGCGGCGCTGGCGCATGGTTATCGGCACCTCGGCCTGTATGCATACCGGCCGGCGGCATTGCGCCGTCTTAGTGCAGCCGGCCCATGCGAACTGGAGCAACTGGAGAGGCTGGAGCAATTGCGGGCTCTCTGGCTGGGCATGGAGATTCGCATTGCGATTGACAGTGACGCGCTG
>JAUIEY010000100.1 GCA_030429685.1 Gammaproteobacteria bacterium | reverse complement strand
CCCAGAAGGGCATTGGCGTCGGCGACGCGCAGATTGACGCCGTCAGGCATGGGCCCGTGCGCATACAAAACGTCCTGGGCACCGGTGTGAGCCAGATCAGGATTGGCCGGCGCCAGGGCGTCAACAAAAACTATCCAGCCATCTTCGAAACCGGTATTGGTACAGTTCGGCGCTGCCTGATCCCACTCATCACTGGGGCATACCGCCACCGCGGCCCGGCGTTTGATGGCCTCGGTGCGGGCCAGGTGCAGCGTCGTCGCCAGGTCATTGGCGGCCGTGGACATGCGGTTGTTAGCCATAAAGCCGCTGAAAGCAGGCAGCCCGACGGTCATCAGGATACCGGCCACAAACAGCACGACCATCAACTCGAGGATATTGAATCCCGCCTGTCTGGCAGCTTGTTTTCGATTGTTCAACATTGGGCAAAATCCGTTGTGCCCGCAGCGTGCGGGCGTGATATCACGCTGCCGATACTACGGAGGCCCACCGGGCAAAACATTGAACTTAATCACGCCTTGGCAGAAATACCGGCGCATAAAAAGGCTCCGGCGCACCCCGCCGGCACCCTGAACAACGCCTCAAAACAACCTAATAAAAACTTTATTACCTATTGTTTTTATTAGTATTTTTTGAGTCTTTCGGGCGCTGGAATAGGGCGTGCTCCGGCCCTGTGCCCGGCTGACATAATTGTCAGCCTGTGAAACGGCTCACAGTTTCGCATCCTGCTGCCGCAATCGGACGAGCGGTCAGCAACGGGGAATAAACGGCAGGCGGGGTATGGCAGGGGTTGCACAGTTGCGCGAAACCAAACTACGAGCCCCACAAGCGCCTCGGCTGGAGCGGATTGGTGTCAGACACAGCAACGCCCCCGCGGGGCAAGTCCGGCGGATGATTTAGCCAGCGATCCTGGCGACGGGTGTCAGTGCTGCAGCGAGTTATAGATTTCGGCACGGCGACTGGTGGCAGTGCCCTGCATTTCATCCATGACTGCATGCATGGCTTCCGAGTAACGACGGCCGGCGGGCCTGCCGGCATTACCGGTAACCTCAGCCAGATAAGGGTCGCGACTGCGCAGTGCATCGGCACTGTGACGAGCGGGACGGCCTGCACCGTTGTTATTATTCTTCTGATGCATGATTGATCTCCTAACGACAAGCCACCCTACCGCACACTTGTACAGTTCTTATAAAAACCGTCTAAGTAATTGATAAATGTCACGAAAGAGCTTACATAATCCGGCAACTGTGACGCTGGTCAAACGGCTGCTGGCAGCGCTGTATGACTGGCTGCTGGTTATCGGTTTGATGATGGTTGTATCGATACCGGCCGTGGCACTGCTCGGCGACGCCATCGAGGCCGGCAATCCGTTTTACCGCCTGAGCATGCTGGGGGTCGCCGCGGCCTTTTTTGTCGGCTTCTGGAGCCACGGCGGGCAAACCCTGGGCATGCGCGTCTGGCGGCTGCGCCTGGTCACTGACCATGGCAGCGGCACTGCTGCTGCGGTCTCGCCGGCGCGGGCGGCCGGCCGCTTCGCCGCAGCCTGCCTGTCAGTGCTGCCGGCCGGGCTGGGATTCTGGTGGGCGCTGGTGGACAGCCAATGCCTGTGCTGGCACGACCGGCTGTCGGGCACGTACCTCGTGCAGGTGCCGAAAGACTGAAGCCGCCGCGGCGGCGTAACTCAGGACATGCGCCGCAAGGCGAGCATGGTTGCCGCGAGCAGCAGCAGAGTCGGCAGCAAGGCTACCAGCACCGGACTGAGGTCGAACACCGCGCCACTGTCGGCGAGGGTACGGCTCAGCAGGAAATAACCCACGCCAATGAGCACCCCGGTGATCATGCGAGCCCCGGCCCCGGTAGCGCGCAAGGGGCCAAATACAAAGGGCACGGCGAGCATGCACATCACCACAATCCCGGCCACGGTAGCGACGCGACTCCAGAACGCAATTTCGTAGCGGCTCGAATCAAGCTCATTGGCACGCAGGTACTGAATGTACGCGTACAGTTCATCAATGGTCAGACTGCTTTCCTTGACTGCCGTTATCGACAGCAGATCACTCAGCTTGTCGACCTGCGCGGCATCAATAGACTCGCTGACACTGATCCCCTGTGTGCCCAGCACCGATTCCTGATAGTTGCGGAATGCCCAGCCGTCATCGTCCGACTCAAACGAGTCGGCCCGCCCGATGCCGGCCAGTTCGCCGGGTTGGGGCGCCAGACGAAATACATAGACCCCCGCATAGTCGATGCCACCCGTGGCAGGCCGCACGTTGAATATCTTGTCGCCCTCCCGCAACCATGCGCTGCTACCGGTAATGTCGGCATCACCGCTCTTGGCGACCGCACGCATTTGCCGGGCATACAGATCGAGCGCCGGCGCGACGAATTCACCGATGGCACCGCCGACAATGGCGATAGCGGTGCCGGTCAGCGCAACCGATGCCGCCAGTCGGCGAAACGACACTCCCGCTGCCTGCAGGCTGATGAGTTCGCTGCCGGATGCCAGTGCGCCGAGCCCCAGCAATGCGCCCAGCAGCACCGACACGGGCAGCATGCCGTGCGCCAGACGCGGTAATTTAAGCAGCACATATTGCACCGCGGACAGCATGTCGTAGCTGCCCTGCCCCAGGTCATCCAGTTGCGACACAAATTGCATAAAGCCGCCCAGTGACACCAGCACCAGCAACACAATCCCGGTGCTGCCGGCAACGGCTTTAAACAGATAGCTGTTAATAATCCGCACGGGTCACCCTAGGTTCGCCTTAGCAACAGGCGTTGCAATACACGGTTCTGATACAGCAACAGTGCAAGCGCATACGCCAGAAACAGCAGATGCACCCACCACAGCCCGACCCATG
The DNA here is from genome assembly GCA_030429685.1 of Gammaproteobacteria bacterium. Classification (GTDB taxonomy): domain Bacteria; phylum Pseudomonadota; class Gammaproteobacteria; order Steroidobacterales. The sequence continues at coordinate 4,280 of JAUIEY010000100.1, read as the reverse complement.
CCGGGATGGTTTCCTTTTCCAGCCAGACTTTGGCAGCACCCAGCAGGTTGGTATAAATCACATAAATAAGGATGGCGCTGACAATGCCGCTGTAGCGGCCCTGCCGCGGCCGGGTGCGCGCCAAAGGCACTGCTATGAAGGTAAGCACCAGCAGCGAAATCGGCGCCGAAACCCGCCACTGCAATTCAGCTATTGACTCCAGATCAAAGCGCTCCAGCAATTCACCGAGACTTTGCGCTTCGGGTTTCAGTGCCCGCTCGCGGGCGGTGCTGACTTCAAATGGTATGCCGTGCTCGGCAAATTTCATAACCAGAAATTCGCGGCTACCGGGTACGCCTTCATAGCGCTTGCCGTCTTTAAAAGTCAGAATTTTGGTCCCCGAATCGGCATCATTGCGCTGCCCGGCCTGCCGGGCCACCACAACGGTAACCTTGTCCTTGTCGCGCAACTGGACAAACACATTGCGCAGCGAACCGTCCGGCGCCACCTCTTCGGCGTACACGGTGACCTGTTCCTTGCCAAAGGAAGTAAATCGGCCGGGTTCCAGCATGGCGAGGTCGGCGCTCTTGCGGGCGGCGTCAAAGATTTGCTTGACCTCACGCTGTGCCGTCGGCCCCGCTTCCATGGACAACCATGCGACACCGGCCGCAAGCAATACCGCCAGCGTCAGCACCGGCTTGTACAGCGCGTAGTTTCCCACGCCGCAGGCCATCAGCGCGGCCATTTCACTGTCGCGGTACATGCGGGCCAGCGCCAGCACAATGGCCAGAAAAATGCCGACCGGAACCAGCACCGTCAGGTACTGAATGGATGACAAGCCCATGACAGCGAAAATAGCGTCCTTGGGCAGTTCGGCGCCGGCGGCATCGTCCAGCACCCGGGCAAACTGATCAGTCAGCAGCACCATCAGCAATACCCCGGTCACCGCCAGCCACATAAGTGCGGTTTCTCGAAAAATATAGCGGTTCAGGATGGAGCCCATTGGCTCAGCTTATTCAAGTACACTACCTGCAGACAAGTGTCGGGTTGCAACCGCAGCCGGGCTGATTGCAAAAAACCAATAAGGAATCTGCCATGCAATTCAATGTCAGCGCTGAACGGCCTGATCTGTTCAAGACCGACCTGGCCATCGTTGGCGTATTTAAGGATCAGCAAGCCGGCGCCGCTGTCCGCGCACTGAGCCGGAAAACCGCCGCCATCAGCGCGGTGCTGAAAAACGGCGATTTCACCGGCAATACCGGCGAATTGTTGCTGCTGACAGATACGGCAGGCCTGAGCTGCAAGCGGATTCTGCTGGTGGGCTGTGGCAAGCGCGACAAATTTGACCGCCAGGCATACCGCAAGGCGTTGCGGGCAGCATTCGCCTGGAGCGGCAAAAAGGGTTATGCCGATGCCGCCTGCTACCTGGGTCTCGACAGCGTCAAAGGCGCCGATGTGTTTCGGCGCGCGCGCATCGCCGCGGAAACCTGGCACGATGCGGCCTATCGCTTCACGCAGATGAAATCCAAGGCCGCTCAAGACGACAACGGCAAAAAACCCGCCGGACCGAAAAAGCTGATTTTCGCGGTGCGCGACAGCAAAGCTGCCGCAGCGGCCCGCAAGGGCATCAAACAGGGCGACGCACTGGGTCAGGGCATGAGCCTGACGCGCGACCTGGCCAATCTGCCGGGTAACGTCTGTACCCCCGCCTACCTTGCCAAAACCGCCCGGTCGCTTGCGCGTGGCGCAAAAAACATGAGCTGCAAGGTTCTCAGTGAAGCTGACATGAAAAAACTCGGCATGGGTTCCCTGCTTTCGGTGACAGCCGGTTCCGACCAGCCCGCGCACCTGATTGTGCTGGAATACAAAGGTGCCGCTGCCGGCCGCAAACCCACCGCACTGGTCGGCAAGGGCATCACTTTCGACACCGGTGGCATTTCCATTAAACCGGCCGCGGCCATGGACGAAATGAAATACGACATGAGCGGCGCAGCCTCGGTGCTGGGCACGTTCAAGGCAATCGCCGAGCTGCAGCCGCGGCAAAACATTGTCGGCGTTATTCCGACCTGCGAAAACATGCCCGGTGGCTCTGCCACCAAACCGGGAGATATTGTGACCTCGATGTCGGGCCAGACCATTGAAGTACTGAATACCGATGCCGAGGGCCGCCTGATCCTGTGCGATGCCCTGACCTACGCCCAGAAGTTCCACAAGCCGGCTGCTATCGTCGACATCGCCACCCTCACCGGCGCCTGCGTTATTGCGCTTGGCAGTCACCATTCCGGCCTGATGGCAAATTCGGACAAGCTGGCCGGCAAGTTGCTGGCGGCCGGACGAGCTGCTGACGACCGGGCCTGGCAGCTGCCGCTGGGCAAGGACTACGAAAAACAGCTGGCAAGCAATTTCGCCGACATGGCGAATATTGGCGGCCGCGAAGCCGGCACCATTACGGCCGGCTGCTTCCTGGGCAAATTCACCCGTGACACCGACTGGGCGCATCTGGATATCGCCGGCACTGCCTGGCGCGGCGGCAAAGACAAGGGCAGCACCGGCCGGCCGGTGCCGCTGCTGCTAGAATTCCTGCTCAACAACTGATTTGCTGCGACTGAAACATGAGCCCGATTAGTGAGCCGCGCATTGATTTCTACATACTGGAGAGCGCCACGGCGAGCGGCTGGCTGAATTTTGTCTGCCGGTTGACGGAAAAAGCCTACGGCACAGTGGAAGCAATATACGCGCACACCGGTTCGGCCGAAGTGGCGCAGCAGCTCGATGAAATGCTCTGGACATTCCGGCAGGGCAGCTTTGTGCCGCACGAAATCCTCTCCGCTGAGCCGCCGCGGGCGCCGGTTCGCATCGGCACCGCGGAGCACCAGCTGGAGGCCGGCAACCTGCTGATCAACCTGACTGGCGCGGCGCCGGCATTTGCGAAACAATTCGACCGTATTGCCGAGGTTGTTGACGCTGATCCGGCCCGCCGGGCGGCCGGCAGAAACCTGTTCCGGCAGTATCGCGAGATGGGCCTGGAACCCGTCACGCACAATATTTAGTTCGCAGAACACAGGTGGCGGAGAACGGCAGACTATGGATCAGGAAGAAGACATTCCGGTACTGACCGAAGCCGTGCGCCGCAAAGCCGGCCAGGAACTGAGCCGGGACCAGATTGATGCGCTCTGCGACAGTCTGGCCGCCGAAGCCTGGGTGCTGCTGGACGGACTTATTGCCGACAGCCTCCGCGACATGGAAGAACAACTGCGTGTCAGCATTAATGACCGACTCGGTGACGAATTACCGAAATTGATTGAAAAAACACTGCACGAAAAACTGGGCGAACCGCCCGCGGACTGATCCGCACCGCCTGGCCGCGGCCCTCCGCCCCGCCTGTGCATGATCATTCCCTGCAATCACAAGGATTTTTGCAGCTGATGGAAAAAAGCTATCAGCCAGCCGACATTGAGCAGCGCTGGTATAACAAGTGGGAACAGGCCGGCTATTTCGCGCCGTCCGGCACGGGCGAGCCCTACTGCATCATGATTCCCCCGCCCAATGTAACGGGCACCCTGCATATGGGTCATGCGTTCCAGGACACTATCATGGACACACTGACCCGCTACCATCGCATGCGCGGCTGCAACACGCTGTGGCAGCCCGGTACCGACCATGCCGGTATCGCGACGCAAATGGTGGTGGAGCGGCAACTCGAAAGCCAGCAAACCTCGCGCCATGACCTGGGCCGCGACGCGTTCGTCGCCAAAGTCTGGGAATGGAAAGAACAAAGCGGCAACACCATTTCGCGGCAGCTGCGCCGCATGGGCAGTTCGGTTGACTGGCAGCGCGAACGCTTCACCATGGACGAAGGGCTGTCCGCAGCCGTCACCGAGGTGTTTGTCCGGCTCTACGACGAAGGCCTTATTTACCGCGGCAAACGGCTGGTCAACTGGGACCCGGTGCTGCATACCGCGGTCTCCGATCTGGAAGTCATAGCGGAGGAAGAACAGGGTCACCTGTGGCACTTCCGCTACCCGCTCAGCGATGGTTCCGGACACCTGGTAGTGGCCACCACCCGGCCCGAAACCATGCTCGGCGACACCGCCGTCGCGGTGCATCCGGACGATGAGCGCTACCGGCACCTGATCGGCAAGACCGTTGACCTGCCCCTGTGCGACCGCGCTATCCCGGTGATTGCCGATGACTATGTTGACCCGGAATTCGGCAGCGGCTGCGTCAAGATCACGCCGGCGCATGACTTCAATGACTACGAGGTGGGCCAGCGTCACAAGCTGCCGCTGATCAATATTTTT
>JAUIEY010000099.1 GCA_030429685.1 Gammaproteobacteria bacterium | reverse complement strand
CCGGCTGGGCTTTCGTCACCGGTCCGAAGCAGTGGTGCCGCAGGCCGATCCCAAAGGCCGCATGGTTTACTGGGTCGGGCCGGCCGGCGCCGGTGAGGACGCCGGCCCGGGGACTGATTTTTATGCTGTCGAGCACGGCCAGGTCTCCATCACACCATTGCAGGTTGACCTGACGCGGCATGCTGCCGTCAGTTCGCTGGCTGACTGGCTGGTTGAGGGCGCCGACCGATGAGTGCCTCGCGCCTGCAGGGTATTGGCATGACTTCGGCCCGCACTCGCGACCGGCTGGTGCAGCGGTTGCAGCAGAACGGCATAACCCAGCCGGAAATTCTGGAGCGCATTCGCAATGTGCCACGCCATTTGTTTGTGGATGAGGCGCTGTCGAGCCGCGCCTACGAAGACAATGCATTGCCGATTGGTCAGGGGCAAACCATTTCCCAGCCTTACGTGGTCGCACTGATGACTCAGGCACTGCTGGAAGACGAATCGGGTGGCTTGCGCACGTTGCCAAAAGCGCTGGAGATCGGCACCGGCTGCGGCTACCAGACTGCCGTGCTGTCACCGTTTGTGCGGCAACTGTTTTCCATTGAACGCCTTGCGCCGTTGCTGAGCGACACCCGCGATCGTTTGCGGGCGCTGCGGGTCGGCAATGTGCGCTTTCGCAACGATGACGGCTTCGGCGGCTGGCCGGGTCAGGCGCCGTTTGACGGTATCATTGTCACCGCTGCGCCGGATCAGGTGCCGGAAAAACTGCTGGAACAACTGGCACCCGGCGGGCGGCTCGTGGTTCCGGTCGGACCCGACGGAGGCGAGCAGCGTTTGCTGCGCATCACCCGCACCGACGATGGCCTGCGGCGTGAGGATCTGGGCGGGGTGGTATTTGTACCCATGGTTGAGGGCAGGGAGAAAGGCAGCCGATGAAATTGTTCGCTCCGTTGCTCGACCGGGTGCTTAACTGGTCGCGGCATGAGCATGCGCCCTGGTATCTGGCGGGTCTCAGTTTCGCGGAATCATCGTTTTTTCCGATCCCCCCTGATGTCATGCTGGCGCCGATGGTGGTGGCCCGGCCGGAAAAAGCCTGGAGTTTTGCACTCAACACGACGCTGGCATCACTGGCCGGCGGCATTGCCGGATTTGCCATCGGCGTTTGGGCTATAGATGCTGTAATGCCGCTGGTGGATCGCTTCGGCTACAGTAATGCTTACGCACTGGCAAGCGAGTGGTTTACCAGCTGGGGTTTCTGGGCCGTGCTGGCCGCCGGTTTCTCACCCATCCCCTACAAAATATTCACCATTTCGGCGGGCGCCATGGCCATGCCGCTGGCACCTTTTGTGCTTGCTTCGCTGGTGGGCCGCGGCGCGCGTTTTTTTCTGGTGGCCGGGTTGATTTTCTGGGGCGGGCCGCGCGTCGAGCTGATGTTGCGGCGTTACGTAGAATGGCTGGGGTGGCTGGTGGTTGCCTTGCTGGTGCTGGCCTACATGCTGCTGCGTTGATTGTTCCCGGACGGTAGCGGTGGCAGTGAACCGGTCAGAAAATGCGCGGAGCCGGCTGCCGGTTGCGCTGCTGCTGTGCAGCCTGTGGCTGGCTTCGTGCAGCAGTGCATTACGCTGGAACCCTGATGTGCACACGGTCCGCCCGGGCGAAACGTTGTACTCCATCGCCATGCGCTACGACCTTGATCACCGGCGCCTGGCAGCCTGGAATGGGCTGGGTGACGGCACCTATATCCGAGCGGGGCAGAAATTGCGGTTGCGGGCGCCGGCTGGCGGAGGTAAAGCCGTCGCCGGCCGACGCTCCGCTCCGCCACCCAAAGCCTGGCCCGCGCCGCGCTGGAACTGGCCGACACAGGGCAGGGTGACGGCAGCTTTTGGCGCTTCGCCGAGCACCGAGTCAGGCCTGCGCATCGCCGGCAGCAAAGGCCAGCCGATATACGCGGTTGCCGCCGGTGAAGTGGTTTATGCCGGTGACGGGCTGCCAAGCTACGGGCAGCTATTAATTATTAAGCACAATGACACGTGGCTGAGCGCTTACGGATTCAATTCGCGCTTGCGGGTACGCGAAGGCGATCGTATCAAGGCCCGACAGCATATTGCCGATATGGGGCAGACCCGCGCCGGGGATGCGCGGCTGCATTTCGAGATACGCCGCAATGGCCAGCCGGTGAACCCGCAGCAGTACCTGCCGCGCCGCTAGTGTGTTTCGCGCCGCAATTGTGTTTTGCAGGGTAGTTAGTCGACCAGCAGTGCGGCTACCGCTGCGCGTCGCTCATTGATCAGGACATTAAAGGTGCGACAGGCGGCTACTGTCTGCATGACTTCGATAGCCACGCCCATGCGCATGATTTCGGTCAGTACGGCAATATCGGGAAAAGTCTGCCGTGCGCCGGTTCCAAGCAGCAGAATTTCCGGCTGCAGCGCAAGTGCCGGCTCAAAATCCGCTATGCTCAGCGACTCGATGGCTGCCGGCTGCCAGTCGGTGATCAGTTCAGTTGCGGAAATGATGACGTGATCGCGAAGCACGGTATCGCGCAGGTGAATTGCGCCCGGTTCACAGGCGCGAATCTGGTTTTGTTCAGTCGGGTCGGACGAAAAACGCATAATTGAAAAAAACTGAGAACCACGGTTAAACGATGAGCACGAAGGTAATTGTGCGCCGGAGCGTTGCTGCTGAGCAACTACAGGTGTTGCCGGATTCTCTGGCGGTGCCGCTGCGGCGCGTGTTTGCGGCCCGCGGTGTCACAGCAGCACAGCTCGATACGGCGTTGTCAGGGCTGCTGCCGGTCAGTTCGCTGGCCGGCACGGCAGCCGCTGCTGAGCGGCTGGCTGCGGCACGGCAACTACAGCAGCGGGTACTGGTTGTCGGCGATTTCGACGCGGACGGCGCGACGGCCGCGGCTCTGGTGATGACATGTCTGCGGGCGTTTGGTTTTACGGCGGCCGCTTACCTGGTGCCCGACCGCTTCCGCTTTGGCTATGGCCTGTCCCCCGCGCTGGTGGACGCGGCACTGGCGCGCTGTGAGGCTGATCGGACACCTGCGCCGCAACTGATTATTACCGTGGACAACGGCATCAGCAGTCAGACCGGCGTCGCCCGCGCGGCGCAACACGGTATTGACGTCATCATCACCGACCACCATCTGCCCGGCGACGACTTGCCGGAAGCGGCGGTCATTGTGAACCCGAATCTGCCCGGCAGCGCATTCGGTAGCAAAGCGCTAGCCGGAGTAGGGGTGGCTTTCTATGTGATGGCGGCGCTGGGACAGCAGCTGGCCGGCGAGGGGTTGCTGGATGCTGCTGTCGCCCGCCGGACTTGCGCAGCCTGCCTGGATCTGGTCGCGCTGGGTACGGTGGCCGACATGGTGCCGCTGGATTTCAACAACCGCGTGCTGGTAGCGCAGGGCTTGCAGCGTATACGCAGCGGTCATACCCGGCCGGGTATCAGCGCCTTATTTGCGGCAGCCGGCCGGAATCCCGCCGATGCAACCGCGGCAGATCTCGGTTTTGCCATAGCCCCGCGGCTGAATGCTGCGGGCAGGCTGGATGACATCGCCGTGGGCATAGAATGCCTGCTTAGCGATGCCGCAACGGATGCTGCGGCAATGGCCGCAACCCTGTCGCGCCTGAATGAAGAGCGCAAACGCCTGCAACAATCCATGCAGGCCGACGCCGAACTGCACATTGATGCCGTCCTGCAGGAATTACAGGACGACCAGCTTGCGGCCGCCTGCCTGTACGATCCGGCATGGCACCAGGGGGTGGTCGGACTGGTAGCGAATCGCATCAAGGAGCGGCTCAATCGCCCGGTCATCGCGTTTGCCCGCGGCGAGACAGACGGGCTGCTGAAGGGGTCCGGCAGATCAGTGAAGGGCGTCCACATGCGTGATTTGCTGGCCGAAGTTGATGCCCGGCATCCGGGTATGATCAGCCGCTTTGGCGGACACGCCATGGCTGCCGGCCTGTCGCTGGAAATATCCCGGCTGGAGGCATTCCAGCGCGCCTTTGTCACGGCGGCAGAGGGCCATGTCGACGCCATTCCCGAAGCCGGCCGTATCTGGTCCGATGGCGAGCTGCAGCAGAATGAAATTGGCCTGGCGTTTGCCGAACAGGTCCGGGCAGCCGGCCCGTGGGGGCAGGGGTTTCCGGAGCCGATATTTGACGGTCGCTTCGAGCTGTTGGCGCAGAAAATTGTCGGCGAGCAACACCTGAAGCTGACTCTGCGGCATGCGGATGGTGGCACGCCCATTGAGGCAATCGCATTTTTCCATGCCGACCCGATACCTGCCGAACGGGGTGCGTTGTGCGAGCTTGCCTATCGACTCGACGTTAATGAATACCGTGGCCGGCGCAGCCCTCAATTGGTTGTGGAACATATTGAATGCGTCTAGCATTACGCCCGCTTATGGAACTCTCCCACATACCGGAAGTTATTGACGACCTTCGCGAGCGCTCGGTTGCGCTGAGGAGGTATCTTTGACTTTGACAATCAGTTAGACCGTCTTAACCAGATTCTTCAGGAGTTCGAGGACCCGGCGATCTGGAATGATCAGAAAAAGGCCGAGGAACTGGGCAAAGAGCGCGCCCGGCTTGAGGCCGTGCTGCTGCCGCTGGATGAAGTGACCCAGGGGCTGCAGGATGCCGGTGAGCTGCTGGAACTGGCGCGTGAAGAAGACGATGCCGAAACCCAGGCTGATATTGCGGCAGATCTTGCGGTCATGCGGGAAAAAATCGAGCGGCTCGAGTTTCAGCGTATGTTCAGCGGCAAGGCGGATGCCGCCAACGCTTTTGTTGATATCCAGTCAGGTGCCGGCGGCACCGAAGCCCAGGACTGGTCGGAAATGCTGTTGCGTATGTACCTGCGCTGGTGCGAGGCGAACGGTTTTGAGGCGGATCTTATTGAAGCCTCGGCCGGCGATGTGGCGGGTCTGAAAAGCGCCACCGTTTACGTCAAAGGTGAATATGCCTATGGCTGGCTGCGCACCGAAACGGGTGTGCACCGGCTGGTGCGCAAGTCACCGTTTGACTCGGGCAATCGTCGGCATACCTCTTTTGCCTCTGTATTTGTGTCCCCGGAAATCGACGACGACATAGAGATAGAAATTGATCCCTCCGATTTGCGCGTGGATGTCTATCGGGCCAGTGGCGCGGGTGGTCAGCATGTCAACAAGACCGAATCCGCAGTGCGCATTACCCACAATCCTACCGGCATTGTGGTGCAATGCCAGAATGACCGTTCGCAGCACAAGAATCGCGCAACCGCGCTGAAGCAACTGAAGGCGCGACTATATGAACTGGAAGAACAAAAACGGCGAGAAGAGGCGCAGCTGCAGGAGGAAGGCAAGTCGGACGTAGGCTGGGGCAGTCAGATACGCTCCTATGTACTGGACCAGTCGCGAGTAAAGGATCTGCGCACCGGTGTTGAATCCGGCGATCCGGATTCGGTGCTGAACGGCGATTTGAATAAATTTATCGAGGCCAGCCTTAAGCAGGGCGTTTAGGCCGCAACAACGGAAAGTAAATGTCAGGCGCAAACGAAAAGAACAAAGCACATCATGAGGCGGATGCGGAGAACAAGCTGGTTGCCGAACGGCGCCGCAAACTGCATGCGCTGCGCGAAAACGGCTTCAACTTTCCGAACAGCTATCGCCGCACGGCGCTGGCGGGCCAGTTACATGAAATATACGACGCCTACAGCAACGAAACGCTGGAGGCCGACGCGATTGAAGTGCAGGTTGGCGGCCGCATGATGACCAAGCGGGTGATGGGCAAAGTGAGCTTCGCTACCGTGCAGGATCGTTCGGGCCAGATCCAGCTGTTTTTGCAGCGCGATGCTTTGCCGGAGGGCGTATATCAGGAATTCAAAAGCTGGGATCTTGGCGATATCGTCTGGGCGCGCGGAATTCTGTTTCGCACCAAAACCGGTGAATTGTCGGTGCGCGTTGCCGAGCTGGTGCTGCTGACCAAGTCACTGCAGCCGTTACCGGAAAAATTCCACGGCCTCAGCGATCAGGAAACCCGTTACCGCCAGCGCTATGTTGATCTGATTGTCACCGGGGAATCCCGTGAGGTATTTAGGCGGCGCGCGGCGGTGGTGCAGTTTATTCGATCCTATCTCGATGCCATGGACTTTCTTGAGGTCGAGACGCCCATGATGCAGCCTATTCCGGGCGGCGCAGTAGCGCGGCCGTTTGTTACTCATCACAACGCGCTTGATAGGCAGCTGTATCTGCGTATTGCGCCGGAACTGTATCTGAAACGGCTGGTAGTCGGCGGTTTTGAGCGCGTATACGAAATCAACCGCAGTTTCCGCAACGAAGGTCTGTCAACGCGCCACAATCCCGAATTCACCATGCTCGAGATGTACATGGCTTACGCTGACTACAACGTGCTGATCGAATTACTGGAGAACATGGTCAAAAGCCTGACGGAGAGTATCAATGGCACCGGCCTGCTTAGCTACCAGGGTCAGGATTATGATTTGGGTGGCAGCTATGCGCGTCTTACGGTGGAGGAGGCCGTGATGCGCTTCAATCCGGAGCTGGACAGCAGCAAGCTGAGGGATCGCGATTATCTTGCCGCTGTTTGCGGTGACATGGATATTCCTGTTCCCGATGCCGCCGGATCCGGCAAGTTGCTGATAGAGATTTTTGAAAAAACTGTTGAACACCGGCTGGATCAGCCGACTTTTATTACCGGGTACCCGGCTGAAGTGTCGCCGCTGGCCCGTCGCAGTGATGCTGATCCCTGGCTTACAGACCGTTTTGAGTTTTTTGTCGGCGGCCGGGAAATTGCCAACGGCTTTTCCGAACTAAATGACGCCGAGGATCAGGCAGCGCGCTTTGAGGCTCAGGCGCTGCAAAAATCTGCCGGTGACGAAGAGGCCATGTTTTTCGATCAGGATTACATCACGGCACTGGAATATGGCATGCCGCCCACTGCGGGACTCGGCGTTGGAATAGACCGGCTTGTCATGTTGCTGACCGACTCACCGTCCATTCGCGATGTGCTCTTGTTTCCGCACATGCGCGACAGCGCTGACAATTGACTGCCATGGCGGCGGCAGCGCAGCAACAGCCTATAGGTATCTTTGATTCGGGCGTAGGCGGTCTGACAGTACTGCATGCTTTGCGCGACCGTTTACCCGATGAGGATTTGCTA
>JAUIEY010000098.1 GCA_030429685.1 Gammaproteobacteria bacterium | reverse complement strand
CATCTTTGCCGCGCAATCCAGATCTGAAGCTGACCCGGTGGAATCCTTTCTGCCCGGGAATTTTTCTATTGGTGACCCCGGAACAATGCAAAGCTCGACGCAGGTAAAAACCTGGGTCGAGCCCTGAGTGAGCCGGGAATTATAGCAATAATCCCGGCCCTTACAAGCCTTTAATTGAGCTTGATCTGAACATCCACGCCCGCCGGAAGCTCAAGCTTCATCAGGGCGTCGACGGTCTTGTCGGTCGGCTCTACGATGTCCATCAGCCGCTTGTGGGTACGCAGCTCGTACTGGTCGCGGGCGTCTTTGTTGACGTGCGGCGAAATCAGCACGGTGAAGCGCTCCATCTTGGTCGGCAGCGGCACCGGGCCCTTGACCTGAGCGCCCGTGCGCTTGGCCGTTTCGACGATTTCCTTCGCGGAAGTGTCGATCAGGCGATGGTCGAAGGCTTTCAGCCGGATACGAATATTCTGATTGGTAGCCAATTATCTAACTCTTTGTTTTTATTGCGATTACCGCCCGGCAGCGGGCAGCAAGCGCGAAAAGGTGGCGCATCGTACCTAAACCCGGCTGCCAAATCAACGAGATATGGTGCCTGACGCGGGTTTATTCGCCGATGATGACGTCGGCAACGTTGGGCGGGACCTCGGCATAGTGACCGAATTCCATGGAATAGCTGGCCCGGCCCTGGCTCATCGAGCGCAGGTCGGTGGCATAGCCGAACATCTCGGCGAGCGGGACCTCGGCGCGGATAATCTTGCCGGCCGGCGACTCGTCCATGCCCTGCAGCACGCCGCGGCGGCGGTTCAGGTCGCCGTTCACATCGCCCATGTAATCGTCCGGCGTGACGATCTCGACCTTCATGACGGGCTCAAGCAACACCGGGTCGGCCGCTTCACAGCCCTGCCGGAAAGCCATCGAGCCGGCAATCTTGAAGGCAATTTCGCTGGAATCCACGTCATGGAAGGAACCGTCGTACAACGCGGCTTTCACGTCCATCATCGGGAAGCCGGCCAGCACGCCCGCCTCCATCTGCTCCTGCACACCCTTGTCCACTGCCGGGATGAATTCCCTGGGGATCACGCCGCCGGTGATGTCGTTGACGAATTCGTAGCCGGCGCCGCGCTCCAGCGGCTCGATGCGCAGGAACACGTGGCCATACTGGCCGCGCCCGCCGGACTGGCGCACAAACTTGGCTTCCTGCTCGACCTTTTTCTTGATGGTCTCGCGATAGGCCACCTGCGGGCGACCGACATTGGCCACCACGCCGAACTCACGCTTCATACGATCAACAATGATGTCCAGGTGCAGTTCGCCCATGCCGGAAATAATCGTCTGGCCTGATTCCTCGTCGGTCTGCACCCGGAATGACGGATCTTCCTTGGCGAGCTTTTGCAAAGCGACCGCCATTTTTTCCTGATCAGCCTTGGTCTTCGGTTCCACGGCCACCGATATCACCGGATCCGGAAAATCCATGCGCTCCAGCGTAACCACGTGACTCGGGTCCACCAGGCTGTCGCCGGTCGTTACGTCCTTGAGCCCGACGGCAGCGGCAATATCACCGGCATACACTGCTTTGATCTCTTCACGATCGTTGGCGTGCATCTGCAGAATGCGCCCGATACGCTCTTTTTTGTTCTTGACCGGATTGAACACGGTGTCGCCCGATTTCATCACGCCCGAGTAAACCCGGAAAAAAGTCAGGCTACCGACAAACGGATCTGTCGCAATCTTGAATGCCAGCGCGGCAAACGGCTCATTGTCATCGGCATGGCGCTCGACTTCCTTGTCGGCGTGGCCAATACCCTTGATTGCCGGCACATCCACCGGCGCGGGCAGATAATCAATTACCGCGTCCAGCAGCGCCTGCACGCCCTTGTTCTTGAAAGCACTGCCGCACAGCACCGGAACGATCTCGTTGGCCAGCGTCCGCGCCCGCAACCCCTGGCGGATTTCATCCTCGCTGAGTTCGCCGGATTCCAAATACTTGTCCAACAGCGCTTCGTTGCCTTCGGCGGCAACTTCGATCATCGCCTCGCGCAGCGCTGTGGCGCGTTCGACAAGTTCGGCAGGGATATCCTCGAAGCGAAACTGGGTACCCATGTTTTCTTCTTCCCAGTAAATCGCTTTCATGCGCACCAGGTCTATCACGCCCCGGAATTCTTCCTCGGCACCGATGTTGAGCTGCACCGGCACCGGATTGGCGCCGAGTCGACTGCGAATCTGGCCGATAACCCGCTCATAGTCAGCACCGGCACGGTCCATCTTGTTGACGAAGATGATGCGTGGCACACCGTAGCGATCACCCTGACGCCACACTGTTTCGGTCTGCGGCTCCACGCCGCCGACTGCACACAATACGGTGACCGCACCATCGAGCACGCGCAATGAACGTTCCACCTCAATGGTGAAGTCCACGTGGCCCGGCGTATCAATGATATTGATGCGGTACTGGTCGTATTGCTGATCCATGCCCTGCCAGAAGCAGGTGGTTGCCGCCGAGGTGATGGTGATACCGCGCTCCTGCTCCTGCTCCATCCAGTCCATGTGCGCAGCACCATCGTGCACTTCGCCGATCTTGTGCGAAATGCCGGTATAGAACAGGATGCGTTCTGTGGTAGTCGTCTTGCCGGCATCAATGTGCGCCATGATGCCGATGTTGCGATACCTGTCTATCGGTGTTGCGCGTGCCACGAATCTGTTACCTGAATGAATACGAGCTGGTTTGGAAACGAAAACGGCCGGGCTGCTGCCCGGCCGTCCAGGCCATTCGGTAATGATACTGCGAATCGCTTACCAGCGGTAATGAGAGAATGCCTTGTTGGCCTCTGCCATGCGGTGCGTGTCTTCGCGTTTCTTAACCGCGGTGCCGCGATTGTCAGCGGCGTCCATCAGTTCGTTTGCCAGCCGCTGCGCCATGGATTTTTCACCACGACTGCGGGCCGCATCAATAACCCAGCGCATGGCCAGCGTTTCGCGACGCGCGGGCCGCACTTCAATCGGCACCTGGTACGTAGCACCGCCAACACGACGCGACTTCACTTCCACGGCCGGTTTGACGTTGTCCAGTGCATTGGTCAGCACCTCGACGGCCTGAATTTCGTCGGTGCCGCTTTTCTCGGCGATAACTTCCAGTGCATCGTAAACAATATTTTCAGCAACGGACTTTTTGCCGTCTTTCATGATCATATTGATGAACTTGGTCAGCCGCTGACTGCCATGCTTGGGATCAGGAAGCAGCTCGCGTTTAGGGGCCTGGGTACGTCTTGACATGTTAAGTCTCTGTCTGGATTCGGTTCGTAAGAATTATTTCGGTCGCTTGGCGCCGTATTTGCTGCGGCCCTGGCGACGGTCGTTAACACCGGCGCAATCGAGGGTGCCGCGCACCGTGTGATAGCGCACACCCGGCAGGTCTTTCACACGGCCGCCGCGAATCAGCACCACCGAGTGCTCCTGCAGGTTGTGGCCTTCACCACCGATGTAACTGGTTACTTCGAAACCGTTGGTCAGGCGCACACGGGCAACCTTACGCATGGCTGAGTTCGGCTTCTTCGGTGTAGTGGTATAGACACGCGTGCACACACCGCGTTTCTGCGGACTTGCTTCCAGTGCCGGCACATTGCTTTTTACCGGTTTGGTCTTACGTTGTTTTCGAACCAGTTGGTTTACGGTTGCCATCTATAAACTCATGTTTATGTTATAAAAAATCCAGCGTTTCCGACCCGGTTTGAGCGGGCGGGCATTTTATTGGCGCGGCCCGATCAGTGTCAAGCAGCGTCATCCCCGGCTTCCGCGGCCTCGGCAACATCGTCGCCGCCGGCTGCCTCGGCCTCTTCAGCCGCTGCCTGCGCCAGTTCCTGCAACTCTGCAGCCAGCACATCTTCGCGGCTGCGGCGTTGCTCGGCATGGAAGCTGTAACCGGTGCCCGCCGGAATCAGGCGGCCCACGATCACGTTCTCCTTCAGGCCACGCAGGTCATCCCGCAGGCCCTTAACGGCGGCCTCGGTGAGTACCCGGGTGGTTTCCTGGAAGGATGCGGCGGAAATGAAGGACTCGGTAGCCAGCGATGCCTTGGTGATACCCAGCAACAGCGGCTCCACGGTAGCAGGCTCCTGGTCCTTGTCCAGCTTCTCGTTGATTTCCAGTACGCGTGCCTTGTCGAGTTGCTCGCCACGCAGCAGGCTGGTGTCGCCCGGATCGGCGATTTCCACCTTGCGCAGCATCTGCCGGATGATGACTTCAATGTGCTTGTCATTGATGGTCACACCCTGCAGGCGGTACACGTCCTGAATCTCACGTACCAGGTACTCGGCCAGTTCTTCAACGCCGCGCAGCGCGAGAATGTCATGCGGCGACGGCTCGCCGTCGGCAATGATTTCACCCTTTTCAACCTGCTCGCCTTCGAACACGCCGAGCGTACGCCACTTGGGAATCAGGTTTTCATGGCTGTCACCGGTTTCATCGGTGATGACCAGGCGAACCTTGCCCTTGGTCTCCTTACCGAAGCTGACGGTACCCGTGTGCTCAGCCATGATGGCCGACTCTTTGGGTTTGCGTGCTTCGAACAGGTCGGCAACACGCGGCAGACCACCGGTAATATCGCGGGTCTTCGAGCTTTCCTGCGGAATGCGGGCAATCACGTCACCGACCGATACGGTCGCGCCGTCGGTAACGTTAATCAGAGCGCCGCCCTGCAGACCGTAGACCGCCGGTATGTCGGTGTTGGCAAAGCAGACTTCCTTGCCCTTGCCATCCACCAGTTTGGCAGTCGGCCGCAGGTCCTTGCCGGCCGGCGGCCGCTGGTTGGGTTCCAGCACCTCGATACTGGTCAGACCGGTAACCTCGTCTTCCTGTTCGCGCACCGTCACGCCGTCGATCACGTCCTCGAACTTGATCTTACCGGCCACCTCGGTGACCACCGGGTGAGTGTGCGGATCCCAGGTGGCGACAACCTGTCCGGCTTCCACCTTGTCCTTGTCATTGATGCGGATTTCGGCACCGTAAGGCAGCTTGTAGCGTTCTTTTTCGCGGCCATGATCGTCAATCACACCGATTTCACCGGAACGCGACACTGCCACCAGGTGGCCCTTGGTATGCGCCACCGTCTTAACGTTGTGCAAACGCACCGTACCGTTGTTCTTGATTTCCACACTGCTGACAGCAGCAGCCCGCGATGCGGCGCCGCCGATGTGGAAGGTACGCATGGTCAGCTGCGTGCCCGGCTCACCGATGGACTGCGCGGCAATCACGCCTACAGCTTCACCGATGTTGATGCGATGACCGCGGGCCAGATCGCGACCGTAACACTGGGCACACACACCGAAGCGCGTGTCACAGCTGATCGGCGAACGCACCTTGACGCGATCCACGCCATGGTCCTCGAGTTTTTCCACCAGCCGTTCGTCGAGCAGCTCACCGGCTTCGAGCACCACGGTGCTGTCATCACCGGGCGCATGCACAGCTTCGGCCAGCACCCGGCCCAGCACGCGCTCGCGCAGCGGCTCGACCACGTCACCGCCTTCGACCAGCGGCGAAATCCACAGGCCGTCATCGGTGCCGCAATCTTCTTCGGTCACCACCAGGTCCTGCGCCACGTCTACCAGACGCCGGGTCAGGTAACCTGAGTTGGCGGTCTTGAGCGCGGTATCGGCCAGACCTTTACGGGCACCGTGGGTGGAGATGAAGTACTGCAGCACGTTGAGACCTTCACGGAAGTTAGCCGTGATAGGCGTCTCGATGATGGAGCCGTCCGGCTTGGCCATCAGGCCACGCATGCCGGCAAGCTGACGAATCTGCGCCGCGCTACCACGCGCGCCGGAGTCAGCCATCATGTATATGGAATTGAAAGATGGCTGCGCCTCTTTCTCGCCTTTGGCATTGACGACTTCCTCTTTACCGAGGATATCCATCATTGACGAGGCCACCTGCTCGTTGGTGCGTGACCAAATGTCCACGACCTTGTTGTAACGCTCGCCGTCGGTCACCAGACCACTGGCGTACTGATCCTGGATGTCACGCACTTCGTCTTCAGCAACGCTGAGAATGTCCGGCTTGTTGCCCGGAATGACCATGTCTTCGACGCCGAACGACATGCCGGCGCGGGTTGCATAGGCAAAACCGGTGTACATGAGCTGGTCGGCGAACACCACCGTGGCCTTCAGGCCAAGACGGCGGTAACAGGTGTTGATCAGATCGGAAATAGCGCGCTTGGTCATGTCACGGTTAATGACATCGAAGCTCAGGCCCTTGGGCAGAATTTCCGACAGCAGCGCACGGCCGACCGTGGTGTCCACGACACGGCTGTTGTGCTCCACATCGCCCTCGTCGCTGACGACCGTTTCCTGGATGCGTACTTTGATGCGCGCATGCAGGTCAACGTAAAACTCGTCATTGTCGTCACGGTTCTGGCGGGCACGATGCACTTCATTGACGTTGGCAAACACCATGCCTTCCCCGCGGGCATTGATGCGCTCGCGCGTCATGTAGTACAGACCCAGCACCACGTCCTGCGACGGCACGATAATCGGCTCACCGTTCGCCGGCGACAGAATGTTGTTCGATGACATCATCAGTGCGCGGGCTTCAAGCTGGGCTTCCAGCGACAGCGGCACGTGCACGGCCATCTGGTCACCGTCAAAGTCAGCGTTAAACGCGGTACACACCAGGGGATGCAGCTGAATCGCCTTGCCCTCGATCAGCACCGGTTCAAAAGCCTGAATGCCGAGACGGTGCAGGGTAGGCGCACGGTTCAGCATGACCGGGTGCTCACGGATTACCTGCTCGAGAATATCCCAGACTTCGGGACCTTCGCGTTCCACCAGGCGCTTGGCGGCCTTGATGGTGGAAGCCTCGCCGCGCAGCTGCAGCTTGGAGAAAATAAACGGCTTGAACAGTTCCAGCGCCATCTTCTTGGGCAGACCGCACTGATGCAGTTTCAAAGTCGGGCCGACAACAATCACGGAACGGCCGGAGTAGTCCACGCGCTTGCCGAGCAGGTTCTGACGGAAACGACCTTGCTTGCCCTTGATCATGTCGGCCAGCGATTTCAGCGGTCGCTTGTTGGTGCCGGTGATGGCACGGCCGCGGCGGCCGTTGTCCAGCAGCGCATCCACCGATTCCTGCAGCATGCGCTTTTCGTTGCGCACAATAATGTCCGG
>JAUIEY010000097.1 GCA_030429685.1 Gammaproteobacteria bacterium | reverse complement strand
GCAGCGGCTGTTCCAGGCCAACGCGCAGGTGATTTCCACCATGGATGCGGTTACCCAGACGATTATCAATATTCGTTAAGCGGGTTACCGGGTTAGTTAACGCACAGACTGGTTAGTACGGCATGGATAAGTCGATATACGTTGCAATGACAGGGGCACGCGCGGCAATGCAGACGCAGGCGGTCATCGCGCACAACCTCGCCAACAGCAACAGCACCGGCTTCCGTGCCGTGCGCCAGTCGCTCGACAGCGTGCCGGTAACCGGGCCGGGGCTGGATTCCCGGGTTAACTCGGTTGCCAGGCCCGAATCCTGGGATGCCAGCAGTGGTGACATCATCATCACCGGCAGTGCCCTCGATATCGCGCTGCAGGGTGACGGCTGGATAGCAGTGCAGGATGCCGACGGCGCCGAAGCCTACACGCGTGCCGGCAATTTTCACCTGACGCCGGCCGGCGTGCTGGAAACGGCCGAGGGTCATGTGGTTATGGGCACCGCCGGGCCGATTACGCTGCCGGCCTACAGCGAACTCAGCATCAAGGGTGATGGCCGGATCTCCATTGTGCCGGCCGGGCAGACCGCAGATACCGTTGCCGAGGTCAACACCATCAAGCTGGTAAATCCGCCGCGCGAGGATCTGGCGCGCTTCGACGATGGCCTGTTCCGGCTTAAGGAAGGCGGCGCGGCAGATGCGGATCCGACCGTAAGGATTCTGTCGGGGCATCTCGAAAGTTCCAACGTAAACACTACCGAAACACTGGTGGACATGATTGCTGCCGCCCGCCACTACGAGTTGCATGTGCGGGCAATGAGCAATGCCGAGCAGAACGATCAGGCGGTGACCAGCCTGATGCGGCTGAACGGTTAGCACTGACACACCGGACAAGTGAAGGATTAGCAGGAGACACACATCATGCAGGCATTATGGATAGCAAAGACCGGCCTTGACGCGCAGCAGACGCGCATGGCGGTGGTGTCCAACAACCTGGCCAACGTGAATACGGTGGGCTTCAAGCGCGGCCGGGCCGTGTTTGAGGACCTGCTCTACCAGAACCTGCAGCAGGCAGGCTCGAGCACCTCGCAGGACACCGAAGACCCGACCGGTCTGACGCTCGGTGCCGGCGTGCGAATTGTTTCCACCGAAAAACATTTTTCGCAGGGCGGCCGCCTGGATACCGGCGATTCGCTTGATCTGATGATCGAGGGTCGCGGCTTCTTCCAGATACTGCTTCCCGACGGCAATCAGGCTTATACGCGCGACGGTTCATTTCAGGTGGATTCCGATGGCCGCGTGGTGACCTCGAACGGTTATGAAGTGCAACCGGCGATCACGGTGCCGGACGGCGTGATAGCCATGCGGGTATCGCGTGACGGACTGGTGGAAGCCACGCTTGCCGGGCAGACCACGCCGGCCGTGCTGGGCTCGATTCAGATTGCCGATTTTATCAATCCCAGCGGCCTGACGCCGCGCGGTCAGAACCTGTATGTGGAATCCAAGGCCAGTGGCACGCCGCAGATCAGTACGCCGGGGCTCGACGGCCTGGGCGAGCTGTCGCAGGGATCGCTGGAAACTTCCAACGTCAACGTGGTCGAGGAACTGGTCAGCATGATCGAAACGCAACGGGCTTACGAAATGAATTCCAAGTCCATTGCAGTCAGCGATCAGATGCTGCAGTACCTGAATAACAACCTCTGATTAGGCATAGCGAAGCAGGCTAACCGGATATGAACAGCAAGCCAGGAATTTTTATAGCGCTCACACTGCTGGTGCTGCAGGGATGCAGCACGGTGGTCGGGCCGCGGCCGGGCGATGTGCCGCCGGCGCTGCCCAATCAGCCGGTCATGCCGGTGGGCAGTTCCGGCAGCAATTTTCACCCGGGTACCGCGATGGTGCTGTTCGGCGATGTGCGCGCCCGGCATGTGGGCGACACCCTCACCGTGTTGCTGACCGAACAGACCACCGCATCCAAGAATGCTAATACTGCGTTTGCCAAAAGCAGCGATTTCGATTCCGGCAACCCACTGTTCGCCGGCAAGTCAGTCACGCTGAACGGTGACAATATCCTCAACAACAGTTGGGAAACCGAACAGAATTTCGACGGCTCCGGTTCCAGCTCGCAAAGCAACAGCCTCAGCGGCGACATCACGGTCACGGTCCACGAGGTTTACCCGAACGGCAATCTGCTGGTGCGCGGTGAAAAATGGATCGAACTGAATCGTGGCAAGGAATACGTCAGGGTATCCGGCATTGTGCGGCCCTATGACGTCAGCACCGCCAATACGGTTTCTTCCAGTCAGCTCGCCGATGCCCGCATTACCTACAGCGGTCGCGGTGAACTGGCTGATGCCAACCGGCCCGGTGTGGTGACCCGCTTCTTCAACAAGTTCTGGCCGCTATGAGTGTCGTCATGAGAAAAGCTATGCGCTGCAGTTTGACCGCCGGCCTGACCGTGTTGCTGCTGGCACTGGCGGCGCAACCGGTGCAGGCGGAACGCATCAAGGATATTGCCACTGTGGCCGGGGTGCGCACCAATCAGCTGGTGGGTTACGGCCTGGTGGTAGGTCTGGACGGCACCGGCGACCGCACCACGCAGGCGCCATTTACCACCCAGAGTCTGCTCAATGCATTGAAGCAACTGGGTGTGACTTTGCCGCCGGGCACCAGCCTGCAGCTGAAAAACGTAGCTGCCGTGGCAGTGCATGCGGAACTGCCGCCGTTCGCCAAGCCCGGTCAGACCATTGATGTCACGGTGTCTTCCATAGCGAATGCCGCCAGTCTGCGCGGCGGCACCCTGCTGCTGACCCAGCTCAAGGGCGTCAACGGCCAGGTGTTTGCCATTGCGCAGGGCAATGTGGTGTCGGGCGGGCTGTCGGAATCGGGTGCCGACGGTTCCAGTGTCACTATCGGCGTGCCCAGTGTGGCCTATGTGCCGAATGGCGCCACGGTCGAAGTGGCGGCACCGAACGCCTTCGGCAATGACAACTTTCTGACGCTCAATCTGAATCGTCCCGACTTCACCACCGCCACGCGTTTGTCGCAGACCATCAATGCACTGCTCGGGCAGGGTACGGCGCAGGCGCTGGATCCGATGTCGGTGCGGCTGGTAGCGCCGCCCAGTGCTGCGGCGCAGACATCGTTTTTGTCAGTGATTGAGAACATCCAGGTGGAGCCGGGCGAGGAGTCAGCGCGCGTCATTGTCAATTCGCGTACCGGTACCGTGGTGATCAGCAAACATGTGCGGGTGATGTCAGCGGCGGTATCGCACGGTTCGCTGGTGGTGCGCATCTCCGAGGATTTTGATGTCAGTCAGCCGCAGGCACCGTACCAGGTTAACCCGCAGGGGCAGACGGTGGTCACTCCCGACAGCGGTGTGGACATCGCCGAAGGCGGTGCAGGGGAAATGTTTCTGTTCGAACCGGGTGTGGATCTGAACGACATTATTTCTGCGGTTAACCAGGTCGGCGCGTCGCCGGCTGATATTTATGCGATTCTCGCGGCGTTGCGTTCGGCCGGTGCCTTGCGTGCCGAGCTGATCGTGATTTAGCCGGCGATGCATGTCATCTGACGAGGAAGAGAGATGACCGATAACGTTTCGATGTACAGCGACTTCAGCGGCCTGGCGCGGTTGCGCGAGGCCGCCAAGGACAAGTCACCGGAGGCTGCGCGCGAAGCCGCGCAGCAATTCGAAGCTCTGTTTGTGCAGATGATGCTGCAAAGCATGCGCTCCGCGAGTTCGGTGCTGGGTGAGCAGCGCGATACCACCTACGAAGAAATGTTTGACCGGCAGATCGCGCTGGAACTCACGCGTGGCAAGGGTTTGGGCATTGCCGACCTGCTTATGAAACAACTTGCCTTCGAGGGCAGTGAAGGCGCCGACACACCGGCGACCGGCACGTTCCTCGGCATGCCGCCGCAGGCTCTGGAAGCCGCAATCAATACCTTCGGGCAGCCGGCGGAGCGGCGCGACTGGCAGCCGGCCGGCCGTGATGAATTTGTGCGTGACCTGTTACCGCACGCCGAGCAGGCAGCCGAGAACCTTGGCGTGGATCCGCGGGTGCTGGTGGCGCAGGCGGCGCTGGAAACGGGTTGGGGTCAACATGTGATTCGCGACAACAGCGGTGTCAGCAGTAACAATCTGTTTGGCATTAAGGCGACCGGCAGCTGGAAAGGCCAGCACCTGAGTATTCCGACTCTGGAATACGACGGCGGGGTGGCTCGCCGGCAGCGCGAAAACTTTCGCGTCTATGATGATCTTGCGGAAGGTTTTGCCGATTACGTCAGGTTGATTTCCGGCAGCAAGCGATACACCGAAGCGGTCAAACAGGCCGCTGATCCGGATGCGTATCTTGATGCTTTGCAGGAAGCCGGCTACGCCACCGACCCCAATTACGCCAACAAGATCAAGGCGATTTTGCACGGCCCGGACCTCGGTGATTACGTTGCGCAGGTCAAGAATTCCACCTGAGCTGCCGATATTGCTGGAACCCGCCGCCGTCCAAGCGGCTAACGCGGGATGAGATAAGGATTTCAGGACGCACAACACAGCGTTAATTGAGTAAATGGCCAGTTTTGTCACAACTGCTTTGTCCGGACTGCTTGCGGCGCAACGCTCGCTGCAGACGACCAGCAGCAATATTGCCAACGCGACCACCGAAGGCTACACGCGCCAGCGGGTGGTGCAGATCCAGGGCCCGGTCATTGGTTCCGGTTCGCTGCAGTTTGGCTATGGCACGCAGGTTACCGGCATTGAGCGCATCTACGATCAGTTGCTGGCCAATCAGCTGACTTCGGCCAAAACCAGTCAGCACAAGAGCCAGTTGCTGAATCAGTATGCGCTGCGGCTGGAAGGTTACCTGGGATCGACAGATACCGGCATAGCTACGAGTCTGCAGTCATTTTTTCAGCAACTGAATACCATCGCCAATGACCCGACATCGTCGGTCAACCGGCAGCAGTTGCTGGCCGAAGCCGAGGGATTGGCGCAGCGCTTCCGGCAAATGGGCGCCCAGCTCGATACGCTCGACAACGAAATCAATCAGCGGCTGCAAAGTGCAGTGCAGGTTGTGAATGATGATCTGGCTGCCATCGCACGCCTGAACGGCAAGATTGTTGCCGACGGCAGTAATGCTGCCAGCGCATTGCTCGATGAGCGGCAACTGCTCATTGATCGTGTGGCGTCGCAGGTCGACATTCAGACCATTGCGCAGCCCGATGGCGGTGTGAACCTGATGATGACCAACGGTCAGCCACTGGTGCTGGGCGTAAGCACCTTCCGCCTCGGCGTGCAGGCTGATGAATTCGATCCCACCCGCCTGCAGCTAACCCACACGGACGGCACCACGGCTACCGTGGTGTCGCGCAAAGTGTCCGGTGGTGAAATAGGCGGCATGCTGAGCTTCCGCGAGGAGATGCTCGACCCGGCGCGACAGGATCTGGGACTGGTCGCCCTGGGGCTTACCGAAACATTTAACCTGCAGAATCGGCAGGGCATGGACCTCAACGGCAACGTCGGCGGCGATCTGTTCGCGGCGATGACGCCGACGGTACTGATGTCGTCCGACAATGCCGGCACGGCAACGGCCAGCGCCAGTTTTGCCGATGTCAGCAGCGTGGTGGCACGCGACTACAAGCTGCGCTATGACGGCGCGGCCTGGAATCTTGCCGATGCCGCCACCGGCGCCGCACTCACCATGACCGGCAGCGGCACCGGTGCCGACCCGTTTGTGGTGGACGGCATGGAGATCGTGCTCGGCGGTGGTGCCGCGGTTGCCGGCGATGAATTCCGCATTCGTCCCACTGCCCGGGCGGCCGCCGGCGTCAGTGTGGTCATGCAGGATGCCAGCCGGATTGCGGCGGCACGCCTGCTGGAATCCAGCAGTGAACTGACCAACGTCGGCGATGCGTCCATCAGTGCGGTGACGGTCGGCGATGCAACGGATCCTGACCTGCTGGATTCGATTACCATCGCTTTTAACGATCCGCCCACTACCTTCAGCGTGTTCGATTCCTTCGGTCTGGTAGCCGGGCCGTTGCCTTACAGCAGCGGCAACGATATTGCGGTGAATGGCTGGACCGTGCAGATCAGCGGCACGGTCGCAGCCAATGACGTTTTCAGGATCAATGCGAGTCCGGCCGGCAGCGGTGACAACACCAATGCCAATGCGCTGGCGGCACAATTTGCCGAAGGTTTCTTTAACAACGGCCAGTTCTCGGTGCAGGAACTCAGTGCGCAACTGACCACCAGCGTGGGCTCCTACGTGGCGCGCAGTAATGCTGAACTGGACGTGCAAACCGCCATTCGGGAACAGCTGGAACTGGACCTTGAGGCAGTGGCGGGTGTGAATCTTGAAGAAGAAGCGGTGAACATGCTGCGTTATCAGGAGGCATACCTGGCGGCCAGCAAGATGATCAGCGTGTCGAACGACTTGTTCCAGTCCATTATTAACGCCATCAGGTAACGCGGCCGGTACACAGACATGCGAGTATCCAGCAAAAGTATCCAGATGCAGTGGCTGTCGGTGATGGCGCAGCAGCAGGCTGACCTGGCCCGGTTGCAGCAGCAGGTCAGTACTGGCAGGCGTATCAGCAGTGCTGCGGATGACCCGGTAGGAGCGGCGCAGATGACGCTGTTTCAGCAGGGCATTGATCGTATTCAGACATACAGCACCAATGCCGATACTGCGGAACGGCGGCTCAGCCTGGAAGAGGCCAGCCTGAACCAGGCGACTGACGTATTGTTGCGTGCGCGCGAGCTTGCGGTGCAGGCCGGCGGTGCGTCGGCGCTGACGGACGAAGCCCGGCAGGCCATTGCCAATGAAGTGCGCGAACTGCTGGGCAGCATGGTGGACATCGGCAACGCCCAGGACGGTGAGGGGCGCTACCTGTTTGCGGGCAACAATGTGCAGGCGCGGGCGTTTGAGAATCAGGGTGGTCAGGTGAATTATGTCGGCGACCAGGGTGTCAGGATGCAGCGTGTGTCCGATGACCGGGTTATCCAGGAAAACGATTCCGGTGCCGATGTGTTCATGGCGATTCGCAACGGCAATGGCACGGTGTCGGTAACCGCCGACAGCACCAATACCGGCAACGCCAATTTCACCGCGGCCACACTCAGCGATCCCGGCGCCTGGGTGCTGGATGATTACCGCATCGTGTTTCTTGCCAGTGACAGTTACGTGGTGCTGGACAGCCAGAGCAACTTTATACAGACCAATAATGCCTATATTCCCGGCGAGGCCATTTCGTTCAACGGCATCACGGTGGATTTCGAGGGTGAGGCGGCCAACAGCGATATATTC
>JAUIEY010000096.1 GCA_030429685.1 Gammaproteobacteria bacterium | reverse complement strand
GCTGCACGAACAGGTGCGGCGTGACTACTGGGGCTATGCTGCCAACGAACAGCTCGACAATGCGCAGCTCATCGCCGAAGACTACCGCGGCATCCGGCCTGCCCCCGGCTACCCTGCCTGTCCGGACCATACCGAGAAAGCCACCCTGTGGCAGCTGCTGAACGTCGATAAGAACGCCGGCATCACCCTGACCGAGTCGTTCGCCATGGTTCCGACTGCCGCGGTGAGCGGGTTCTATTATTCCCATCCGGATGCGTCCTATTTCGCGGTTGGCAAGATCGGCCGTGACCAGCTGGAGGACTATGCCCGTCGCAAAGGTGTTGCAGTTGACGTGGCGGAGCGCTGGCTGGCAGCAAATCTCGCGTATGATGAGCGGGCTGCCTGAACCTGAACTGGCAGCCGGTTCATGCCACAAAAGGGGGGGTCATGACAGATTACAAGCAGGTCTACCTGGCTTCGGCAGAAGCCTACCGGTCGGGCGACGTTGAGGCGATGTTGTCCCATGCCACCGATGATTTTTCCTGGTTCAATCTGCAAGCGGATGGCTTCGTGCAATTGTGCGACTCCAGGGAGAAAGCGGCCATTGGCATGCAGTTTATTCTGGACAATCCCGACTATCTCGCGGGTCATGTAGATTTCGCCAAAGCCTTTGGCAACGTTGTAGTCGTGGTGGAAACCGATGTTGTGCGCAAAGACGGCGAAGAGGTGCGACAACGCCGCATGAGCGTGTATGAATGTCGCGATGGCAAGCTGGCGCGTTGTGTCAGCTTGCCAATAGCTGAGGTCGATGCGGCCGCAGGTGCGGTATGAATATCGCGATTCTGGGCGCATCGGGCGAGACCGGCACGCAACTCATCGAGCAGGCACTGGCGCGCGGACACAACATCATTGGCCTGGCGCGCACACCGGAAAATATCGCCTTTGCTGACCCGCGGGTGACCAAACGACAGGCCGACGGTTTTGATGCCGATTCCGTTGTTGCCGGTCTGGCAGGCGCCGATGCGGTGATTACCACCGTCGGCAAAAAGAACCTGGCGGACAAGCGCTTCAACCTGAGTACCGCTGCTCATGCAGCCGTGCTTGCCGGCATGCAGCAGCATGGCATCCGGCGGTTGCTGGCAATTTCCTCGACCGGGGCGGCGCAAATCAAACGCGACGGCATCCGGCGCAATATCTACCTGTTCCTGCGCCGCAAGTACTACGGCGACATGCACGCGATGGAGCAGCAGGTGCTTGCCGCGGGCGTGGACGCCACGGTCCTGCGTGCGCCGTTTCTCGTAAACGGTCCGGCCGAACAGCGCTACAACATAATTCTGGAAGAAAGCTATCCGAACGGCAGCAAGGTGTCGCGTGCCGACCTCGCGCAGTTTGCACTCGATGCTATCGAGCAGGGAACTTATATTGGCCAGGTGGTGGCAATCGCTAATCCGGTCGAGTAACCGCAGCGACTATGTTGCGCACACCGGGCAGGCGGGGTCCGCCTTGATGGCGAGGTATTTGCTTTGCCCGGAAAGCGCGTCGTAGACCCACAGGCGTGTGGCGGTGTCTGAGCCGACCCCGGCCAGCAGTTTGATGGTCTCAGTGGCCAGCATAACGCCCACGGTACCGGCTACCGGCGCAAGAATGCCCTGACCGGCGCAATCCAGCAGATTTTCATCGGCCTCGCTGTATAAGCAGCGGTAGCAGGGGCTGGGGTGCCGGTCGAAACGGAATACAGCCAGCTGGCCTTCGCAGCGGATTGCCGCACCGCTGACCAGGGGTGTGCGGGCCTGCTGGCAGCATTCGTTCAGCAACCAGCGGCTCTGAAAATTGTCGGTGCAGTCAAGGACAACATCGGCTTCACTGACTTCCTTTCGCAAAGCGTCTATATCGAGACGTCGGCTGATACCTATTGCGGTCAGATCCGGACTGGTTTCGCACAGCCGCAATGCCAGTACTTCGGCCTTGGGTTTGCCGATATCAGTGTCACGAAACATGATCTGGCGCGGCAGATTGCTCGCATCCACCGTGTCGAAATCACTGATCACCATGTGACCGACACCGGCGGTGGCGAGATACAGACCGGCCGGATTGCCCAGCCCGCCGGCACCGACTAACAGCACGCGCGCTGCGGCGAGACGTGCCTGACCATGCTCGCCCAACGCCGGCAGGGACAGCTGCCGGCTGTAGCGCACGCGGTCGATGGCGGTTTCAGGGTCTTTGGCCATGGCTCACCCGGGGCTGGCCCGCCAGATCCGCAACAGTTTCCAGCGCTGCAAATCCGGCCGCGCGCAGCAAATGCTGTACCGGCTGGGCCTGCGCGAAGCCATGCTCCAGCAGCAGCCGGCCACCCGGCCGCAGGTAACTGGCGGCACCCGCCACGATGGCACGGATAGCAGTAAGCCCGTCTTTACCGCTGTACAGGGCGTCAGCCGGCTCAAACGCGAGTTCGGGATCGGTCAGTCCGGCATCGTTTTCTGCCACGTATGGCGGATTGGCAACAATTACATCAAACCGTTCAATGCCCTCAGGCAGCGCCAGGTACCAGTCACCGCGAAGAAAATCGATACGTCCGGGGCAGTGCCGGGTGGCGTTGTCCTGCGCTGTTGCCAGGGCTTCCGAACTGATGTCAGTGGCGACCAGCCGGGCGGCCGGACGCTCGCAGGCAAGCGCAATGGCGATTGCACCGCTGCCGGTGCCAAGATCCAGTATGCGCTGCGGTTTGTTTGCCGGTATGTACTGCAAGGCCTGTTCCACCAGTGTTTCCGTTTCGGGTCGCGGCACCAGTGTGAACTCAGTCACCGCCAGATCCAGCGACCAGAATTCGCGTTTGCCGGTTAGTTGCGCCACCGGCCTGCCGGCAGCCCGCTGCGTCAGCAGCGCCGCAAACACCTGCGCCTGTTTCTCAGTGAGTGCCGCATCCGGGTTGGCATACAGCCACGCCCGGCTCTGCCCCAGGGCAATTGCCAATAACAATTCTGCATCCAGTCGTGCTGATGTGCTGCCGCCATCCAACGTGCTATAGCCTGCTGCCATGGCATCAGTTACTGAATTGAATTGCTTAAAGGTGACCGGCTGCATACCGTGGTGACTTCTCATACTCTGCCAGTGATTCTATAGTAGGCGGGATTGGCAATCCGCCACTGCCTTTTATCAACCGGAACCCAGCCATGAGCCGCAACAGTGACAACAAGGAAACCCAGTGCATTCATGCGGGTAATACCGTAGATAAGGCCACGGGCGCGGTTATGCCGCCGATTCATCCGAGTTCTACGTTTGAGAACCCCGAGTTCGGCAAGCCCGGCGAATATATTTACTCGCGCGGCGGCAATCCGACCCGCGCCGCGCTGGAGCGCTGCGCAGCCGAGCTTGAAGGCGGGGTGCGCGGCTTTGCCTATGGTTCGGGCATGGCGGCGGTGGCGGCCGTGGTGGACCTGTTGCCGGCCAATGCGCATGTCATAGTGCCAAAGGAAGTCTATGGCGGCACCTTCAGATTGCTGGACGATGTGCGGGCGCGATCCGCAGGGATCCAGACGTCTTTTGTGGATTTTTCCGACCCCGCCAATGTGGTTGCCGCCGGGCGCGACAACACCGCGCTGGTGTGGTTCGAGTCGCCGACCAATCCGTTGCTCAGCGTCTACGATATTGCGGCCGTAGCCGGAATAGCACATGACATGGGCGCACTCGCTGCGGTGGACAATACTTTTGCCACGCCGATCAACCAGCGACCGCTGGAACTCGGCTGCGACATCGTTATGCATTCCACTACCAAGTACATGGGCGGTCATTCAGATGTAATTGGTGGCCTGAACATTGTTGCCGATGAGTCGCTGGGTGAAAAACTCGCGGCAGTATCCGCTGTGACCGGCGGGATTGCCGGACCCTTTGATGCCTATCTGACTTTACGCGGCATCAAGACGCTGGCATTGCGCATGGAGCGCCATCAGCGCAATGCACTTGCCGTTGCCGAATGGCTGGAACAGCAGCCGCGGGTGCAACGGGTTATTTATCCGGGGCTAGCCAGTCACCCGCAGCATGAGCTGGCCAGGCGGCAAATGGACAGCGGTTTCGGCGCCGTGGTGAGTTTCGAGATTGACGGCGACCGCGCTGCTGTGGCGACATTTATGAACAAGCTGGGTTACTTTGCGATTGCCGAAGGACTGGGCGGTGTTGAAAGCCTGGTCGGGCACCCGTACACCATGAGTCATTCGCGGGTGCCGGACGAGCGCAAGGCAGAACTCGGCCTGACCGACAACCTGATCCGGC
Organism: Gammaproteobacteria bacterium; assembly: GCA_030429685.1. Classification (GTDB taxonomy): domain Bacteria; phylum Pseudomonadota; class Gammaproteobacteria; order Steroidobacterales. The sequence continues at coordinate 3,078 of JAUIEY010000096.1, read as the reverse complement.
TGTCAGTCGGCATCGAGCATGTCGACGATCTGCTTGCCGATCTGGATCAGGCACTAAGCTAGCTTGCAGATCGTCCCGCATTGCGGATGCATCTTTTTCGCTCAGACATCGCGTGCGCGAAACTCGCTCAAAAGACGATCCTCCACGCGGGACGATCTTCGAACTGACTCATAGACTGAGCCAGTCCGGCAATTCGAGACCCTTCGAGGCGAGAAACTCGCGATTGAAGAGCCGCTCCCGGTAGCGCAGGCCTGAATCACACAGAATAGTGGTGATGACATGGCCGGGGCCAAGTTCGCGCGCCAGCCGCACCGCGCCGGCAACGTTGACGCCGGTGGAGCCACCGCAGCACAGACCTTCCTGACGGATCAGTTCGTAAACCAGCGGAATCGATTCGCTGTCCGGGATCTGGTACGGCACATCCACCTGTGTGTCGGCAAAATTTTCGGTTATGCGACTGGTGCCGATTCCTTCGGATATGGAGCCGCCTGCGGCCTTGAGCTCCCCGGTGGTGAAGTAGCTGTAAAGTGCCGAGCCGGTCGGATCAGAAATAGCGATTGTGATGCTGTCGCTGTGTGTCTTCAGCGCGCGTGAAATGCCCGCGAGAGTACCGCCGGTACCGACGGCGCAGACAAAGCCATCCACCTGGCCGCCCGTCTGCTGCCAGATTTCCTGGCCGGTGGTAGCCTGATGAAACTCCCGGTTGGCGACGTTATCGAACTGGTTTGCCCACAAGGCGCTGCCCGGGTTTTGCGCGTTCAGTTCTTCGGCTATGCGCCGCGACTGGTGCACAAAGTGTCCGGGGTCCGCGAACGGGCAGGCCGGTACCAGGCGCACATCGGCGCCATAGGCACGCAGGGTGTCAACCTTGTCCTGACTCTGGTTATCCGGCATGACTATGATGGTCGGATAACCAAGCGAATTGCCGACCACCGTCAAGCCGATCCCGGTGTTGCCCGCCGTGCCCTCGACAATGGTGCCGCCGGGTTTGAGTAGCCCTCTGGCCTCTGCATCGCGCACAATGCCAAGTGCGGCACGGTCCTTGACCGAGCCGCCCGGGTTCATGAATTCCGCCTTGCCGAGTATTTCACAGCCGGTCGCGTCGGACAGGTGATTGAGTCGGATAAGCGGCGTGTTGCCGATGCGGTCGGTCAGCCGCATCCCCTGCAGTTCTTTCATGCGTATGTTTCTGTGTGCGCTATTAGTTTTCCAGTGACGCCAGGAGGTCGGCCTGATGCTCAGCGACCAGCGGGTCGATCACACTTTCCAGGTTGCCGGCCATCACCTCGTCCAGCTTGTAAAGGGTCAGGTTGATACGGTGATCGGTGACCCGACCCTGCGGGTAATTATAAGTGCGAATGCGTTCGGAGCGGTCACCACTGCCGACCAGGCTTTTGCGCTGCTCGGCCTGCTCGCGCATCTGCGCCTGCTGCTTTTCGTCAAAGAGTTTTGCCTGCAGCAGAGACATCGCGCGGGCACGGTTTTTATGCTGCGAGCGTTCATCCTGACACTCGACTACGATACCGGTCGGCAGGTGGGTGAGCCGCACCGCCGAATCGGTTTTGTTGACATGCTGGCCGCCGGCACCGGAAGCGCGGTAGGTGTCGACCCGCAAGTCCGCCGGGTTGATGTCTATTTCCTCTATCTCGGCAGCTTCCGGCAGTATCGCCACGGTGCAGGCGGAGGTGTGAATGCGGCCCTGTGACTCGGTTTCGGGCACGCGCTGCACGCGATGCGCGCCGGACTCAAATTTAAGCCGTGAGTAGGCGCCCCTGCCTTCGATGCGACTGATTATTTCCTTGAAACCACCGTGTTCACCGTCGCGCTGACTGAGTATTTCCAGTTTCCAGCCCTGCGCTTCGGCATAGCGCTGGTACATGCGGAACAGATCGCCGGAAAAAATGGCCGCTTCGTCACCACCGGTGCCGGCGCGGATTTCCAGAAAAATGTTGGCATCGTCGTGCGGATCTTTGGGAATCAGGTGCTTGTGCAGCTCGATCTCCAGTTCGTCACGGCGGGCTTCCGCTGTCTCCAGTTCCTCGCGGCCGAGCGCACGAATTTCCTGATCCTCGTCATCTGCCATTTCTGCCGCAGCCTGCACATCGGCGACCGTCTGCTCATAGCGGGTGAACAGCGCAGCCACGGGTTCCAGGCGTGCGTATTCCTGGGACAAATCCCGGAACTTGTTCTGATTGCCGATAACATCCGGATCAGAAAGCAGCCCGGCCAGTTCCTCATGGCGAGAAACCAGTTGCTGCAGATTATTGAGGAGTGACTCTTTCATGCGGCGGAGAACTATATCAGCTCACAGAGTATGATGAGCCATGCTTTTACGCGCCAGACAACTCCGGGTTCTGTTGTTTGCTGCCGCACTCTGCGGCTGCAGCGCCGGCCCCGCCGCGCGCTTCGCGCCCGGCTACAGTCCGATAGAAAGCCAGTTACTGGCGGAGATTGCGTTTGATCGCGGCGAGTATGCCGAAGCCATCAACCACTATCTGAATGTGGCGCGACAGTCGGATGATCCGGAACATGCCCGGCGCGCCACCGAACTGAGTTTCGAATATGGCTTCGACGCCCATGCATTGGCAGCTGCCGAGCGCTGGGTCGAGCTCGATGCAGCAAGCCAGGTCGCGCGGGCGTTACTGGGCATACTGCAAGTGCGTTTCGGTCGGCTGGAGTCGGCCTGGGACAATCTTGCGACAGGACTGGGGCCACCGGCGCAACGCACCGATCAGGTATACACGGCGCTGGCGGGCGACCTCACGCCGGCGGCCCGCCACGGCCGCGATATTTTCGCCCGCTTCAACAAGACCTTCCCCGATACGCCGGGTATTACCCGTTCGCTCGCAGAACTTTCGGTGCAGGCAGGTGATTTGCCGGCTGGCATTGAGGCCGCCCGGCATACCCTGAGTTTGCGGCCCGACTGGATAGCAACCCGGGTCTGGCTGGCACGTCTGCTGCTGGCAGACGGCCAGCGCACCAGTGCTTTTGAGCAAATGGCGTTTGCGCTGGACATGGATCGCAGTGTTGAGCTCGAACTTGAATTTGTGAACCTGCTGGTGGCTGCGGGCGAGCTGG
>JAUIEY010000095.1 GCA_030429685.1 Gammaproteobacteria bacterium | reverse complement strand
CACTGCGGCACCGCCGTTTATCTGGGCCGGTGCCAACCGTCCGCAGATGCTGCGCATGGCCGCCAAGGCGGCAGACGGCATATTCATGAGCGACCTCTCACCCACCCTGACCCGGGGCGTCATTAACGATGTATTCAAACATCGCACCGAGGCTGGTCTCAGCAACGATGCCTATCGCTTCACCAATTTCATGGCGTGGTACGTCTATGACGATCTGGCCGAGGCTCGCTTCGAGGCGCGTCGCTGGATCGGTTTCCGGGCGATGTTCCGCGAGTACATGATGGAAGAGTTTGTCAGCCCGGAGGAGTTCCAGATCCTGCTCGATCACATGCCGGCTATCTACAACATGGGGCCGACCAAAACCGATTCTGTGGACGGGGTGCCGGACGAATTGCTGGATCGTTGCGTTGACAAGCTAACTCTGACCGGCACGCCGGACGACCTGGATCGCATTATCGAGCACCTGCTCGAATTCAAGGCACTGGGCGTCACCGAGATCTGCCTGGAACTCAAAAACCACCAGGAACACGGCATCAAGCTGCTTGGCGAACGGGTAATACCTGCCCTGCGCTAGCTTATAGTCAGCCTGACTGCGGCATCAGGCCGCCGCACCGGCGCGCTGTTTCTCAAAATCGCAGGTGACGTCCTGAAAGGTCGCATTGGGCTCGTAGTAAAAACTGCGAAACGTGATATGCCCGTAGCCGCCTACCAGCGAGGTCGGCTTGATCAGGCCGCCACTCGATACAACTGCACCGAAATTCTGCCGCTCCGGGAACATCATCGGGTCCCAGCCATGGTACATAAAGGTCATGCCCGGCTGGACCATTGAGCTTACGTGGGCAGTCACGTTGAACGAACCAAAGGAATTGAACACGCGGATCCGGTCGCCATCCTCGACGCCGCGTGCCGCCGCGTCATCGGGGTTGACGTAAATATCCGGCTCGCCGCGCTGCAGGCTGAGCATCAGAGAGTCATCGCGCCACATGCTGTGAATACCGTGGCGTACATGCCCCATCACCATCCGCAACGGGTAACCCTCGTTGGAGGCCGGTTCGCGGTGTGCCGGCAGGGCCTCGCCTTCGGCCATAAACCAGTCGTGATCAATATAGAACTGCTGCCGTGACGTCAGCGTCTGGTAGGCCTGCTTGTCCAGCAACGAGCGGTTAATCAAGGTGTCATAGGGTGACCCGTGGCCGTAGACAATACCGTCGGAATCATTGACCCGGACAATGCCCTTTTTAGCGAGCTCCGAAAATTTCATGTCAGGCATGCCGTGGTTGTTGTCCATCAGCCACTGGGCAACGTCTTCCGCGGACTGAAATTTGCCGCCCATGGTGTACTGGTCCAGGTATTTGGTCATGTCGCGTACGATCGGCATGCCGAACATGCTGTCCTGAACGGGAGCTATGTTGCGCTCACTGGCACGGCGGCTGATTGCTTCGGCCAGCCGCCGATAGGCCTCAAAATCGTCGACAGCTTCACCCAGCGGCGGTACGGCAGCATCCAGCACCTGTGCGTACGGGGTGCGCGATTCCAGCATGAAGTCTTTGCGTTCGTAGTGATGCGCGATCGGCAACACATAGTCGGAGTACATGGCTGTCGCACTCATGTCCGGCGTCATGGTGACAACCGTTTCCAGCACGTTGAAGCCCTCCTCGCGCCAGCGTTTACCCGACACTCGCCAGTTGGCAGCATTACTGCCGGTATACAGCCCCATCTTCCAGGGTGTTTGCGAATAATCGGGGAACCAGCGCTGCGCGACAGATTCCTGGTAGTACTTGTCGAGATGTTCCGCCAGCTTGTCGCCGTAGGCTTCGCGGGTGAGTTCCTTGTGCTTCGCTTTGGTGTAGTCCCAGCGCGAGGTGGTTGCAATGCGCGGCGGCGGCAGGTCCGCGATCATGTAGGCGATCTGCGTTTCAAAATCGTAATTGGCAATCTGGATACCTGCGCCGGGTTTGCCCTGATTGCCCGTAACAGCCAGCAACAACATGAACGCGCGCTGAATCAGGTCGCCATGCATCCATTTGCAGACACGATAGCCGGTAAAGATCATGGCCGGCCCCGCGGTCGCAAATTTCTCGGCGACCTGGCGGATCACATCCGCATTGACACCGGTGATATCCGCGGCAAGCTCCGGCGCGTACTCGGCCATTTTGGCACGCATGAGCTCGAAAACAGTCGTAACCTCAACATCGCCGTCGGCAGTTGCCACGGTAAAACGGCCTTCCAGCGCAGGCACCAGTTCGCCCAGCGCGATGCTGCCCTGGTTCATAACCGGGACGGGCACGCCGGGGGGCGGCGGCGGATTTCCCGTCGCGGGCGCCTCGACCGCCCGGTTGGTGGCCTCGTCCCAGATATAGAACAGATTGTCGCGGGCCCCGGCGCCGCCCACCACATCGGTTTCGCGCAGGAATTTACCGTTGTCGGTGCGCACCAGAAACGGCAGGTCGGTTTGTTCGCGAATAAAATCGGCGTCGTGCAAACCGGCTTCCAGAATCACCTGCACCATTGACAGCGCCAGCGCTGCATCGGTGCCGGGTTTGGGATTGAGCCACTTGCTTGAGTGCATCGCCGTTGGCGTGAACTCCGGCGCGATGGTGATAACTTCGGTGCCGTTGTAACGTGCTTCCCAGAAAAAGTGGGCGTCCGGAATGCGGGTGACGGCCGGATTGCAGAACCACACCAGGCAGCATTTCGACTTGAACACGGCTGCCATGGTATCGGCCAGCAGCGGCACGCCGGTGGTCATATACAGGCCGGTCGGCAGGTCACCCACGCCGGCAAAAGCTTCCGGATACTCGATGCCGGAGGCGGCGACGAATCGCCCCATGGCGGGAAAAACGGTTTGCTTCATGGCCGCCTGAGTGCCGGCACCCTGCGTGATAGAGCCCGGGCCGAACTCCACCGTGTAATCAATGAATTTGTCGGCGATCTCCTGCATCGCCTGCTCCCAGCTGACCCGCTCCCATTTGCCCTCGCCGCGCTCACCAACGCGTTTCATCGGGTACAGAACGCGTTGCTTGCCATACATGTACTTGGCATGGCGCAGGCCTTTCTGACAACCGCGTGGCCCGTAATCGGGCACGTCGCTGGCAGAGGCACGGTATTCACCCTGCTGCTCTTCGCGCCAGACGATGCCGTTTTTTACGTAGACGTTGAACGCGCAGTTGCCGCTGCAATTAGTACCGTGCGTGCCGCGGGCCACGCTATCCCAGGTCCACTTGTTGCGCATCAGGTCTTCCCAGCGCCGGTAGCCGCTGTGTTCGGTTGCGCCGGCCGCGCCGAATTTCAATGCCAGCAGCGTGCTGCCGCTACCCTTGAGAAATTGCCGGCGCGTGGTGGCACCGTTGTGCTGTTGTTCAGTCAAGTCAATTTCCGCCACTTGTTGTTCCCCGGTTATTTCCACTGGCTATGCTGCCCCGGCACCACAAAATCGTCATCCGCCATGGGTCCTAACGTCCATTCCACCAGCGGTATACGGTCGTTCCCAAAAAACAGTTCGTCACCCACAAACATCGTTGGCGTACCGAAGCCGCCGCGCTCGATCAGTTCCAGGCTGTTGCGCTGCACCTGCTCGAGTTTACCGGCGTCGGCCGCGGCCGCGACAATGGCAGCCGCATCCAGGCCGCTGGCATTGGCGAGCCGCTCCAGCACCAGGTTGTCAGCAAGGTTTTCGTTGCCGGCAAATTCGGCACGAAATGCCGCCAGGCAAAACGCGATCCCGCCACCGCTTTCACAGGCGGCCAGCGCCGCCGCGCCGGCCGCGTTGCGCTGTTGCGGCCAGTCGTCAGGCAGGTCAATCGTCAGCCCCCAGAGCCGCGCCCAGTCCTCAATGTCCTTGCGCTGCCACGACGCCTTGGCCGGATTGTCGGCAAAGCGGCTGGCTACTTTGGCCGGATTCTCGGTCTCCAGTACGCGCGCTACCGAAACCGGTTTCAGGCGCAGTTCGGCGCGATTGCGCTCGCAGACATCCTGCAGGCGCACCAGCGCCAGATAGCTCCACGGACAGCAGAAATCGAAATACAGGTCGACGTGGCGGGAGGAGTCAGGCATGCGGCGCTTACAGGGTTCGCAGTTCGGTTTTCAGCACCTTGCCGCTGGCATTGCGCGGCAGGGCCTCAATAAAAGCATAGTCTTTCGGGATCTTCATGCTGGCGATGCGATCCTCACAAAACGCCATAATGGCCTCGCCGGTCAGATCAGCGCCGGGTGTCGTCACAATAAAAGCTCGCAGCGTTTCGCCCCATTTATCGTCGGGCACGCCGATCACTGCCGCATCGGCAATCTGCGGGTGCTGCAGCAGGGTTTCCTCGATTTCGCGCGGGTATATATTGATACCCCCGGATATGACCATGTCCTTGATACGGTCAACGATGTAAATGTGGCCCTCGGTGTCTTTCATGGCAAGATCGCCGACAGTCACCCAGCCGTCGTCAAAGGCCTCCGCGGTCTGTTCCGGCTTCTGCCAGTAACCATTGAAAAGACAAGAGCTTGTAGAAAATAACTCACCTATCTCCTCAGGATTACACTCGCTGCCATCCGGGCGCCGGATTTCCACCCGCGTGCCCGGGAACGGTTGCCCCACGCAGGCAGTCTTGCGCAGCTGATCGGCGGGACGCAGGTTGGTGACAATACTGGCCTCGGTCGAACCGTAGGTCTCATGCAGGATCTGCCCGAAATGGCCGATGATTTTTTCTTTCATCACCTGCGGCAGCGGCGCGGCATTGGAAATGATGGTGTGCAGCGTGTCGCTGCGGTATTCATCCAGCAGCGCCTGATCCAGCCCGAAAATAGCGTGAAAATGCGTCGGCACGCCGAAAAACCCGGTGATCTGCTCGTCGCGAAACTTGCGCACCACCGCTTCCGGGTCGAATTTGTCCATGATTTCGGCATAACCGCCGAAGAACACCGGCGCCAGCGCAAATATCATGCCGGCCCCGTGACACATGGGCGCAATGGCAAGAAACCGGTCATCCGGGCCAAAGCAGCCGTATTCGACGGCCATGGCATACAGGCTGATGACCCGCGAGCGATGCGGCACCAGCACGCCTTTCGGCTGGCCGGTGGTGCCGGAGGTATAGGGAATCGTGAAAGTGTCCCACTCCTCCACGGTCGGCACGCGTGCCAGTGGTGCGTTGGCATCACGCCACTGCTGGTAGTCGTCGCCGATGGTGAAAATCCGCTGTACTGTGGCGAACCTGGCGCCTTCCAGCGCTGCGGCCGATGCCGCATCGACAAACAGCACCCGCGCCCGGGCATCGTCGGCGATGGCCACGATTTCGGGCGCCGACAGACGCGGATTGATAGTCGCGGTGCCGATACCGGCCTGCGAGGCGCCGAGTACGATTTCCAGGAACTCGATTGAGTTGGCGGAGACAATCGCAGCGTGTTGGCCGTGTTCCAGACCGATGTCTTCCAGCAGACCGGCGCAGACCCGGTCTATGCACTCAATCAGCTCCGCATAGGTGACTTCGCGCTGGCGATGACGCAATGCAATTTTGGCCGGATTGCGTAGCATCGCCGCGCGCACTCCGCCGGGCAGCGACATGTGCTGAAAGGAAAACGGCAGATCCATTGCACTGCTGGTCATGCGGCGTCCAGCTTGAATACCCGCATGGCGTTGTCGCGCATCAGCATCTGTTTGGCATCGTCCCGAAAACCCAGCTCGTCAATTTCCTGCACCGCGCGTTCCGGATCAATCACCGGCCAGTCGGTGCCGAACATCACCTTGTGCTTGCCATAGGAATTAGCGTAATGCACGTACTCTTTGGGCCAGTACTTCGGCGCATAGGCGTCACCGGCGGTGTAGACATTCTCGTGTTTCCAGCACATGGAAATCATTTCCTCGGTCCACGGAATGCCGATATGAATGCCGATAAGTTTGAGTTCAGGAAAATCAATGGCGACCTGATCCAGCGTGATGGGCCGGGCCACACTGGGAAGCCGCCGGCTGCGCGAATACACCAGGTTGTGCCCGACCTGCATCATGATGGGAATATCCAGTTCGCAGCACTTGGCGTAGTAAGGGTAGTACTTGGCATGATCGGGCGGCAACTCGCACCAGTGCGGGTACAGATGCGCACCGACAAAGCCATAGTCCTTTACCGCAGCTTCCAGATCATACAAACCCTGCATGCCCCGATGGCAGTCTATGCCCGCCAGCCCGGAGAAACGCTGCGGGTGTTGCTGACAGACTTCGTGGACATCCTTATAGGGAATCTCGAAACCACCCTGCTTGTTGATGTCGCCTGCCCGCACCGCAATCAGCAGCGAGCGCTCAATACCGGCCTTGTCCATCTTGACCAGGTAGTCATCCACGCTGACACCGTTGCGCATGTACTCGGGCATGCGCACCTGCTCTTTGAAGTCATCGTCGAGACCGGTCTGGCCTTTGGCAACGGTATCGGGCGTATACAGGTTACAGACGATATCTATGGCACCGGCCATATGCTGTTCCTCAGCTTGTCAGAGACGGGGCACAAGGCCCCGTTGCTATTGACCGTCCGGACTACTGGCCATTATTGGCCATCAAGATCCCAGGGCCCGGCAGTGCGCGAGCGCACCGGAATGCCCGAAATCACCGGCGCCTGGGTTTTGGGGTCGTAGTTGATGGCGTTACCCAGCACCACGACCTGACTCTCGGTGGTAATCCAGTTAATCAGGCTGCCGTCGAGGCGGAAGAAACCCGTCCAGCCACGCTCTTCGCCGGCGACAAAATGGCCGTGCTTGACCATCGCCGGGCGGAAGAAATAGGTACCCGGATCGAGGGTGCCGAAGTTGTACACCAGGTCGCCTTCCAGGCTGTAGCCCTCTTCAAACACCGGGTGATGCACCAGGCGATTGTCCGACCAGCCCGGCGGTGCCCAGGCCACCATGGTGACAAAACCGGTGTTGTTGTCGGTTGGTGAGGCCGGGTCAAGGTACAACAGCTTGAGCTTCAGAAAGCGCTGCGTGTCACCTTCATAAGCGTTCGGCATCCACTCCATGCGGTGCGAATCGACAATGGTCAGTTCGCCGCGTGCTTTAGAGGCGGTATTGCCGCCGCGCGACACATGCTTGGTGCGGTCTTTGCGCGAAACGCTGAAGCCCCAGTCGCCGTATTCGCGGAACATCAGCACCACGGTGCCTGCTTCCACCTCGATTTTCGGGATGGCGAGGCCGGCCGGCGCACGCCAGTAACCGCCCTTGGTCAGGTAACGATCACCGATACGGATGCGGCCTGCTTCGACATACCATTCGGTGTCGGCATGGTGATAACCGCCGGGGCGGCTCCAGGCCTTATCGAAAATAACGCGCATTGACGCCGAACCGTCTTCCTCGTCATAGGATAGGT
>JAUIEY010000094.1 GCA_030429685.1 Gammaproteobacteria bacterium | reverse complement strand
GTTTCTTGGACGCCGCGTCGTTTTCCTTTTTCAGCGCCTCCTGCTCCATCTTGAGCTGGATGATGCGCCGCTCGAGGCGGTCCATGGCCTCGGGCTTGGAATCGATCTCCATACGGATGCGTGAGGCTGCTTCGTCCACCAGATCAATGGCCTTGTCGGGCAATTGCCGGTCGGTGATGTACCGGTGTGACAAAGTTGCGGCCGAGACAATCGCCGGATCCGTAATGTCCACACCATGATGGACTTCATAGCGTTCTTTCAGACCACGCAGGATAGCGATGGTGTCTTCCACACTCGGCTCTTCAATCAGTACCTTCTGGAAGCGCCGTTCCAGCGCCGCGTCTTTTTCAATGTCCTGACGGTATTCGTCCAGCGTGGTGGCGCCTACGCAATGCAGTTCGCCACGCGCCAGCGCCGGTTTCAGCATGTTGCCGGCATCCATGGAACCTTCCGCCTTGCCGGCACCGACCATGGTGTGCAGTTCATCGATAAACAGAATGATCTGGCCTTCCTGTTTTTTCAGGTCAGTCAGCACAGCCTTGAGGCGTTCCTCAAAATCGCCGCGGAATTTGGCGCCGGCCAGCAATGCGCCCAGGTCAAGCGACAGAATTCGTTTGCCCTTAATGCCTTCCGGCACCTCGCCGTTCACAATGCGTTGCGCCAGACCCTCGATAATCGCGGTCTTACCCACGCCCGGTTCGCCGATCAGTACCGGGTTGTTCTTGGTGCGGCGCTGCAGAATCTGGATGGTGCGACGGATTTCCTCGTCGCGGCCGATAATCGGGTCAAGTTTGCCCTGCTCGGCCTGCTCGGTGATATCCACGGTGTACTTGTCGAGCGCCTGACGCGTGTCTTCGGCATTGGGGTCAGTAACCTGTTCGCCACCGCGCAGATCATCAATGGCCTTCTCCACTGCACCCGTGACCGCGCCGGCTTCGCGCAGCAATTTGCCGGTCGGTCCCTGGTCGTTGCACAGTGCCAGCACAAACAGTTCGCTGGAGATGTACTGGTCGTCGCGGTCCTGTGCGAGCTTGTCGGTGACGTTGAGCAATTTGCCGAGTTCGCCCGAGATGTGCACCTCACCGGGCGCACCTTCAACACTGGGCAACTGATCAATGGCTTTGCCAAGGCGCGAGCGCAACAGATCGACCTTGGCTCCCGCCTTGCTAAGCAGGTGCCGGGCGGTGCCGCCCTGCTGATCCAGCAGCGCCACCAGCAGGTGGGCCGGCTCGATAAACTGGTGTTCTTTGCCCAGTGCCAGCGACTGTGCATCGGCCAGCGCCAGCTGGAACTTGCTTGTCAGTTTGTCCATTCGCATGTGTGTGTCTCCGGCCGGGCCTGATAGCCGAAATATGGTGGCATATTGCCCCATTTCAAGGCTGCAGGCGCTTATATATAGCGGCTCCCACTGCCTTTCCATATAATCCCACTCCTTTGCGGCCTGCACCGGGCCGCTGCTGCCGGCGCAGCTGCAAAACACAGGAAAACAAAAGGCATGGATCTGAGAAACAAAGTAATTGTTATTACGGGTGCTGCACGCGGACTGGGAGCCGCCATGGCCAAACGGCTGGCGCAGCAGGGGGCGCGACTGGCGCTGGTGGATCTGGATGCGGCCAGCATCGCCGCAGCGGCGTCTGCCTGCGAGGGCGCTGCCGACGTCAGAACCTATGGTGCCAATGTTGCTGACGAGGCCCAGGTGGAAGCTTTGTTTGCACAGGTAGTCAGTGATTTCGGTGCGCTGGACGGGCTGGTGAATAATGCCGGCATCACCCGCGATGCGCTGCTGATCAAGTACAAGGACGGCGAACTGGTCGACAAGATGAGCCTGAAAGACTGGCAGGCTGTCATAGACGTCAATCTGACCGGCGTGTTCCTGTGCGGGCGCGAAGCCGCAGCTCATATGGCAGCACTCGGCAACGGCGGCGTCATCGTCAATATCTCGAGTATTTCCCGTGCCGGCAACGTCGGCCAGAGCAACTACTCGGCGACCAAGTCAGGTGTCGAGGCCATGGCCGTTACCTGGGCGAAGGAACTGGCGCGCCACGGTATACGTACCGGCGCAGTCGCACCCGGGTTTATTAACACCGAGATGGTTGCTGCCATGCCCGACAATGCCAAGGAAAAGATCGCCGGGATGGTGCCGCTGCGACGCATGGGCGAGCCGGACGAGATCGCACAGGCTGTGCAGTTTATTTTTGAGAACGACTACTTTTCGGGACGGCTGATCGAAGTGGACGGCGCGCTGCGCCTGTAGCTCGTCAGTCGGACTGCTGGCCGCCAAGCACCCGTGAGGCGAGTTTCAGGGCATGCCGCGCGGTAGGAATACCGCTATAGGCGATGGTGTGCAGCAAGGCCTCGCGAATTTCTTCATGACTACAGCCGTTGCGCACGGCATTGTGCAGATGCACTTCCAGTTCTTCATCACGGTGCTGGGCGGCGAGTAATACCAGTGTCAGCAGGCTGCGGGTTTTGCGATCCAGACCGGGGCGTGACCAGACTGCACCCCAGCCGATTTCCGTGGTGAGCTGCTCAAGCGCAGCAGTAAATTCGTCGGCTGAGTCCAGCCATTGGTCAACTTTTTCTTCGCCTACGACTTCGCGCCGTATGCGCAAACCTTTTTCGTATAGATCGCTGCTCATTCTTCCGGGGCGATGGTGAACGTCATGCCGTCAAGCTCGTCGCTGAACGTAATCTGACATGACAAACGTGACTCGTCGGCACGAAAACATTCCGTTTCTTCGAGGAGCTCCAGTTCATCGCCTTCTACAGGGTCTAGCTTTTCGGCCCATTCCCTGGCTACAAATATATGACATGTGGCACAGGAACACATACCACCGCAGAGGGCTTCAATACCGCCGTCCAGTTCGCGCAGCGGTTCCATCAGGTTGTCACCCGGATTCATTTCAATTTCATGCTGGCCGCCCTCGCGGTCAGTGACATGGATCTTGCCCATGACGACTCCATATTCTCGGAATTAAGTTGGCGAAATTCCGGGCGCGGTGCCCGGCAAAGGCGGCGAACTATACCATATGCCGCCTGGATCGGGGCTACGCAGTTCCCGCAAGCACGTCCTGTGCGGAAACGTAGTAATCACTTTCTTCCGCGAGGTTATGGGTCTCTTTAAGCAGCGCCTGCAGGCGGCGTTCCGCGTTGCTGATATCGGCGCAGGCCTGACAGAAAGGGTCGTCACAGGGCTGGCGCGAATAGAGCCAGAATTGCACTGCGCCGGCGAGCATGCCCGATGCAACTTCCCAGACTTCTGCTGACTCATCCTGCTCCAGCATCCGGTTGCCCATCTCGATTACGCTTTCGGCCACCTGATCGTAAGTCAGATTCTTGTCCAAAAGATCATGCATGCCTGTGTCCCCTGATGCCTGGTTGTTAACGGCGCGCCCGCCGCGTTGTTTCGCCGCATCATACCACCGCGAAAATGGCCGTTGCGGGCAACTTTACAGTTGTCGTTCAACTTATGTCCGGCAGCCTTTTTGCACCAGATCGACAGCCTCGGCCGGAGTCGCGGCCGGCGAAATTAGATTGAGTTCAGATTCGCTGATGGTGCCTTCGGCCAGCATGGTGTTACGCAAAAAATCTTCCAGTTCGGCCCAAAACTCGCCGCCCAGAGCGACGATAGGAAAGGAATCAAGTTTCTCCGTCTGTATCAGGGTGACAACTTCAAATGCCTCGTCCAGGGTGCCAAAGCCGCCCGGCATCACCACAAATGCACTGGAGTATTTGACCAGCATTACCTTGCGTACAAAAAAGTGTTCGAACTCCACAAACTTGTCGAGGTAAGCATTGGGTTTTTGTTCGCGGGGCAGATGAATGTTGCAACCGATGCTGCAACCACCGGCCTCGCGGGCGCCGCGATTGGCTGCCTCCATCAGTCCGGGGCCGCCGCCTGTCATCACGGTGAAACCCTGCTCCGCCAGCAGGCGGCCGACATCGTAGGCCTGCTGATAATAAGGATGACCCTCGGCAAACCGGGCGGAGCCGAACACCGTGACGCAGCGGTTGGCAAACCCCAGCTCCTCGAAGCCGCGCAGCATTTCAAGAAATACGCGCACCGCACTTTCCAGATCGTCGCCGCGACTGCGCCGCCCGACCAGGAAGGACTTTTCGGCATCCCTGACCGACTCCAGCAGGTCGTTGCCCGCCAGTTTACTGAGTTCCTCAGGCGTCATTGCAGGGCATATTGATGTCGACGATGGTGCCCTGTCCCGACGGACTGCTGATATGCATAACGCCGCCGTGCACCTCGACAATGCGTTTGCACAGATACAGCCCCAGGCCAAAACCGCCGGTGGCGCGAGCCCGCGCCGGATCTGCACGGTAAAACGGCTCGGTGACATGTTCGATGTGCTCGGGTGGTATGCCCGGGCCGTGATCCTGGATGCGGATCAGGATGCGCTCGTCACGTGCCGAGATAGTGACAGCAACCGGGTCTGCATCGTCCGGGTTATAGCGCAGGGCATTCTCGATGAGATTGCGCAGCAGCAGGCGCATGCGCTTCACATCGAGCTGTGCTTCAGGGATATCCGCACAGCGCAAATTGATGCGCTCGACCTGACCGGCGAAATCTTCCTGGACGACCTGTTGGACAAAGGCGGCAAGGTCGACGGGTTCGCGACGCAGCACCGCATGCCGGGTATTGAGCGCCTCGCTTTCCAGCAGGTCGGCAGTGAGCCTTTCCATCTCCTCGATATCCTCAAGGATGCTGTTGCGCACCGCCTCGTCCTCGATAAACTCCACCGAAACCTTGCTGCGGGTCAGCGGCGAGCGCAGTTCATGACTGATAGCCAGCATGAGCTGCTGCTTGGCGTCGAGCATGCGCTGTACATCGCCGGCCATGGTATTGAATTCACGGGCCAGGTCACCCAGTTCATCATGCCGGCGGGTGGGAATACGATAGTCCAGATCACCCGCGCCGATGCGTGCCGCACCCACCTGCATCCACTTGATCGGTCGGAACACCCAGCGCACTGCCAGGTAGCAGAGAAACAGCACCGTTGCCCCGGCCAGATAGAAGAAGAAGGTCGAATAGTCCGGATCGGGCATTTCATCAATGCGCGGCGACGCAAATACGATCTGGTAACCCTGATCTTCCAGCCTGACGATTAGATGCTCGTGATAACGGGCAAAGGCCACGCTCTCGAGCTGCTTGGCCCAGGACTCCAGCTCGCTGCGGCTGGCTTCACCGACTTCGAGCAGGTGCAGCGGCCCGAAGGGAATATTTTCCAGCGGATAAAAATGCGGGCTGGAACTCCAGTCCAGGTCCGGGCCGACAATACGTATGTCGACAGGAATTTTGGCAACAATCGCCTCGGCCCGGGCAATGTCCGGCGGCGAGCCGATGTCGCCGAGTATGTAATCTGTGTGCAGGGCAATGTGTGCGCCGACAATCTGCCGCAGGTAATCGGTGTCCTGAAACAGCGAAAACGCGTAGCGAGCCGCATAGCCATAAACCATGGTGCCAAGCACGAATATCATCAGCAGACGCGCCGACAATGAGCGCGTCAGCGTGGACACCAGTTCAAATATTTTGCTCAAGAGTCTGCCTCTTCACCGATAAAGGCATACCCGGTGCCCCACACCGTCTTGATAAAACGCGCCTGCTTGGACGTATCACCCAGCTTTTGCCTCAGACGGCTGACCAGAATATCCACCGAGCGGGAAAACAGCTGCGCATCAATACCGCGCAGCTCGTTCAGAATTTCATCACGGGTGAAGGTCTGCCCCGGGTTGCCGGCGAACAGCGCCAGCAACTGGTATTCCATGGTGGTCAGATCAAGGACCGCACCATCGAGTTCAGCGCTGCGCCGGTCCAGATCCACGGTCAGCCCCTTGTATTCAAGCCTGCTGCCCTGCGGCTTTTTGGCATCCTGCGAGCGCCGCAACACGTTCTGGATGCGCGCCACCAGTTCGCGCGGCTCAAACGGCTTGGGCATGTAGTCATCCGCACCGATTTCGAGCCCCACTATCCTGTCGGTCACTTCGCCCCGCGCCGTCAGCATAATGATCGGCACGCTGCTGGTTTTGCGAATATTGCGGCAAACCTCGAAGCCGTCCTGGCCCGGCAACATAACGTCGAGAATCACCAGATCCGGGTCTTCTGCCTCCAGCATTTTCATGCCGGCAACCGGTTCATGGGCCGCCAGCAACTCCAGGTCGAAGCGGCCAAAAAAGCTCTGCAGCAATTCGCCAAGCTTTTCGTCGTCATCGATTAGTAGAATTTTGGGCATGGTTCACAGTTTTTTCGCAACAGAAACATTCTAATACGCACCGCAACAAGGATGTCTGTTGGCGCGGACTCAATTGTAAGACCTTTCCCGGCCCTGAAAACGCAAAATTTGTAAGCGTTACAAATCGTTACAGGCTGTTACCCGGCTGAGAGGAATGCTGTTCAGTGCGTCCATAAGATACCAGCATTCGGGAAACCGATAACTCTTAAGCAAACTCAGGGAGTCAGGAAATGGCTAATGTAAAAC
Organism: Gammaproteobacteria bacterium; assembly: GCA_030429685.1. Lineage (GTDB taxonomy): Bacteria > Pseudomonadota > Gammaproteobacteria > Steroidobacterales. The sequence continues at coordinate 864 of JAUIEY010000094.1, read as the reverse complement.
CCAATAAGGGGCTTGATCGCCGCGACGAAATGATTCTGATGATCATCGCCGTGGTTACCCCGCTGGCAATTCTGCCGGCCATGCTCGGCCTGTAAAAAAGCCGGTTCAGCGCGAGGCTGATCCGGCTTTTTTCTGCCCGGCTTGCGGGCTGTTCTCCGAGCCGCTCCGGCTCAGGTTAAAACAAACTATTTATAGCGACCTCTGGCTTCGGCCATCTGCGTCATGCCGCAGCGCATGTCCAGGCGCCGGTTGAATTCCTCGTCGCCAAAGATTTTCTGCGTCAGCACATTCATCGGGTCAGTGCGATAGCCAAGTTCCCGTACCGTGAAGTCATATTCCTGCTGCGCGGCACGCTCCTCTTCCGGCACCGATTCAGCTTCGTCCAGCCAGCCAAACCAGCGATCCACAAATCCTTCCAGGTATTTTTCGCAGGTGCCGATGTTGTCGTCGGTAAGTTCGGCCGTGCAACTGGTAGCGATCGGCGACATCAATGCCCGCAGGTAAGTGCCGTGACTGACAAAACGGGTCCAGTTCGGATCGCTGCGGAACTTGAGAAAATCTTCGTTGGCCGGGTCATAGTACTTCTTGATGTAGTCGAGGTTGGTGCGCAGATCGACTCGCGGCGTGTACTCGGCATAGAAATACAACTTGGGAATGGTGCCGAAAATGATGGCCAGGTGGGGAACCCGTGTGTCCTGCCCAAGAAAAACCGTGGCATTCATGTCCAGAATGCTCGCTTTGCGGTTGCCAATCCATGAGTGCACCAGCCAGTCAACGTCCGGGCTGTTGTAGGCAGTAAATGAACCCTCCATCTGGCCGTCCGGTGACGTGAAATAGTCTTCGCCTTCGGTGGAGTGATGACGT
>JAUIEY010000093.1 GCA_030429685.1 Gammaproteobacteria bacterium | reverse complement strand
GCTCGCGGCTCCCGGCATAAGCGGTCAGCGCACTCGCACCAGCGGACTGCTGGCCGGCGCCGTCGAAACCGAACGTTTTAACCCGCAATCCTTTGCCGCGCGCAATGCGGTGCGCAAGCTGCAGGAGCAGCAGAATCGCATCCTTAAGGCACTGGGCATTGATCACCAGAAAGTTTATTCCTACCGCTACACCTTCAACGGCGTGGCGATCAAACTGACACCGCAGCAGGCCGCTGCGCTGCGCCTGCACAAGCGGGTGAAACGCGTCTGGGAGGACCGCCGGCGCAGTGTATCAACGGCCAGCAGCCCGGCCTTTCTCGGGCTGCTGGACAGCGATGGCGGTTTGCGCAGCGACCTGGGTCTGCAGGGTGAGGGCGTTGTCATCGGCGTGATTGACAGCGGCATCACGCCCAATCATCCGAGTTTTGCCGACCGGGCGGTCAGGGACAAACCGCGCCTGTGCAGGTCTGAATGGGCGGAGAACTCGCTGCTGGGCCTGTGGCTGTGCCGGCGTTTCAAGCAGCCCGGACCGGCGCTGTTCAGCGGCCCGCCGGATGACTGGCAGGGCGTGTGCGAGACCGGTGAAAATTTCACCGCGGCAGACTGCAATGACAAACTGATCGGCGCGCGCTATTACGTTGACGGCTTTCTGTATGCCGACGGCTATGAACTCGACGCCAATGAGTTTTTGTCGCCGGCAGACGCCGACGGTCATGGCACCCACATCGCCTCTATCGCCGCCGGCAATCCGGTAGAGGCGGATATTTTCGGTCGCAGCGCCGGCCGGATCAGCGGCGTCGCACCGCGGGCGCGGGTGGCGGTATACAAGGCCTGTTGGCTGGAGCCCGGTGGCTTTCGCGCCACCTGCAGTGTCGCCGACCTGATGCTGGCCATTGACGATGCAGTCGCCGACGGCGTCGACATCATCAACTACTCGGTGGGCAGCCTGGATGACAGCCTGACCGATGCCGACGACCTGGCGTTGCTACGCGCCGCCGAAGCAGGCGTGCTGAGCGTGGTGGCCACCGGCAATGACGGCCCGACGCCTTTCACCATGCTGGCGCCCGCCACCACGCCGTGGGTACTCAGTGTGGGCGCCACCAGTCGCACCGGCACCCGCATCGCCGAAGGGCTGCGCGTCAACAAACCAGCGTCGCTGGCCACCAACTACGAAAGTAAAGAAGGCAGTGTCACCTTGCCGCTGACTTCAACCGGACCGGTCACCGCTGAACTGGTGCTGGTGAATGACAATACGATCACCACCCCGGAGGGCGCCGCCGGCTCCATCACCGACCTGTGCAGTGAAGCCGTGAACGCGGATGAGATTGACGGCAATATTGCGTTCATTCAGCGCGGCGGTTGCGATTTTGTCGACAAGATTCTGTTTGCCCAGCAGGCAGGCGCACTGGCAGTGGTGGTGTTCAGCAATGACCAGCCGCTGCAGGTCATGGCCGGTGACGCGACCGGGATCGACATACCCGGCGTGATGATCAGCCAGGCCGACGGGCAACTGCTGCGCGACAAGCTTGCCGCCGGCGACAGTGTCGAAGTCACGCTGGACAAAAGCATCTTCATCAACTTTGCGGAAACCGGTAACGTCATGGGCAGCTTTTCCGGGCGCGGACCCAGCCTTGCGGACCCTGACTTCCTCAAACCCGACGTGGTGGCACCCGGCGTCAATATTCTCGCTGGCCAGTCCCCCGACGTGGCAAACGGTTTTCGCGGCGAAGACTTCCAGTACCTGTCGGGCACCTCGCAGTCGGCACCGCATGTGGCCGGCATTGCGGCGCTGATTAAAGAGCAACACCCGGACTGGACGCCGGCCGAAATCAAGTCGGCGCTGATGACCAGCGCGCGGCAGGACATACTCAAGACAGCCGGCGGTGCGGCGGCCGACCCGTTCGACATGGGCGCCGGTCACGTGGTGCCGAACACCGCCATTGATCCCGGCCTGCTCTACGACACCGCCATTGACGAATATGACGCCTATCTGTGCTTCGTGGATCTGGCGCGCAAGACACCGCAGGAATGCGCCGCACTGCCGGTGCAGAATATCGATGCCAGGGACGTCAACCTGCCGTCGGCAGCTATCACCGAACTGGTGGCGTCCGGCGAAATCACCCGCAGTGTGCGCAACCCCGGCGCACCGGCAACATTCCGGGTGGAAATTGATGCGCCATCCCAGCTTGACGTAACGGTGACGCCCGACACGCTGGTACTCGGCACGGATGAAACGCAGCAGTTCAGCGTTCGCTTCGCTACCGGCAGTGCGCCGCTGAATGAATGGCTGTTCGGCAGTTACACCTGGGTCAGCGACACGCACCGGGTGCGCAGCCCTTTCGCGGTACAACCGGCGCAGATTGCGGTCAGCGAGCAGGTGAGCGGCAGCGGTGCCACCGGCAGCGCTGCGATTGACCTGCGCTTCGGCTACAACGGCAGTTACTCTGCCCTGCCGCTGGGACTGGAACTGCCCTGTGTGCTGCCCGACAACAATCCGGATGACACAATCTGCACCAATACGGAGCCCGCAACAGTGGTGGACGATCCACTGGATTTTTATCAGCTGACATTTCCGGCTGAACCGTGGGTGTACCGCACCGCCATTACGGTGGATGCAACGGATGATCTGCTGCTGCGGGTGGCGCTGTTTGATGCCCTGACCGACAGCGATGACGACCTGGATCTGTATGTCTGGTATTGCACCGACAGCAACAATGACAGCATCTGTGAGAACGAAACCCTGGTCGGTGCCGCCAGCCATGCCGGCACCTCGAACGAGACCGCGGATATCGCCGCGCCGGAACCCGGCACCTACATCATTGACGTGCACGGCTACGAACTGGAAGGCCTGCAAACCGAGTTCTGCATCCTGGCCTGGGGTGTCGGCCGCACTGACAGCGGCGGCAATCTGACGCTCGACAACGTACCCGGCAGCGCCGTGGCCGGCAGCGAAACCAGCCTCACCGCCATGTGGAACGGGCTGGCTGACGGCCTGTGGCTGGGCGGCATTCTGCACCGGCAGGATGTGCTCACCGAACTGGGCCTGAGCATTATTGATGTTGATGTGAATGGCCTGCCGGTACAAAATTCGGGTGCCCTGACCTGCCCCTGACCTGCTGAGCCAATCCCATGCCCGATGCTGAAAAATATGCCGTTATCGGCCACCCTATTGCGCACAGCAAGTCACCGGTGATTCATGCGCAGTTTGCGACGCAGACCGGTGAAAACATCAGCTATGAAGCCATTGATGCAGCCCCGGAAGAACTGCATGCCGCGATCACGCGTTTTATTGCGCTGGGCGGGCGAGGCCTGAACGTTACCGTACCGCATAAGGAAGCCGTCATTGAACTGATGGACACGCTGACCGAACGCGCGGAACTTGCCGGTGCCGTGAACACCATCAGTAAACTGGAAGACGGCACGCTGCGCGGTGACAACACCGACGGCATCGGCCTGATCATTGATCTGCGTGACAACCTCGGCCTCGAGCCGGAAAACATGCGCATCCTCGTGCTGGGTGCCGGCGGCGCAGCGCGCGGCATTCTGGCCACGCTGGCAGAACTGCGGCCGGACGAACTGGTGGTTGCCAACCGCACCCTGCAGCGCGCCCTCGATATAGCCGACGAGTTCGCCGATATCGGCCGCATCAAGGCGCGCTCGTTTGACGAACTGGCTGAAGCCGATGATGACGACGGGCCGCCGCAGGCATTCGACCTGGTTATTAATGCCACTTCGGCCGGGCTGTCCGGCGAAGTCGCGCCGTTTCCCGCCTGTATCGTGGGTCCCGACACCGTCTGCTACGACCTGTCGTATTCCATGCAGGACACGCCCTTTCTGACCTGGGCACGCAGCCATGGCTGCAAGGCCGCGCATCAGGGCTGGGGCATGCTGATCGAGCAGGCCGCCGAGTCGTTCAATATCTGGCGCGATGTCCGGCCGGACACTGCTGCCGTACGGGCCAAACTGCCTTAGTTACTGGCGCGGCAGACGGACAGATTGCCGTCGCGGCGAATCGGAGCGCAGTGACTGAGCAAGCGAGGGCAATCTGGCCGGCTGTAGTGCCGCGACGACTGAGCGACGAAAATCTGGCCGTCTGCAGCGCCTCTAATCAGCGCATGGTCACCAGTTCTTCGGCGGAGGTCGGATGGATAGCAACGGTGTTGTCGAGATCAGCCTTGGTGGCGCCCATCTTTACGGCGACGGCGAAGCCCTGCAGGATTTCGTCGCTGCCCGGTCCGATCATGTGCACACCCACCACGCGTTCTTCTGCGCCGGCGCATACCAGCTTCATGGTGGAACGCACTTTGTGCTCCTGCACACCGTAGTACAGGGAATTGAACCCTGACTGGTAGGTTTTCACGGCATCGGCGCCGAACTGCTCGACCGCCTGCGGTTCGGTCATGCCCACCGTGCCAATGGTCGGGTGACTGAAAATAACCGTGGGGATGTTGTTGTAATCCAGGTAACGCCCGTCCATGCCCCCGAACACCCGGTCGCTGAGGCGACGCCCGGCAGCAATCGCCACCGGGGTCAGTTCCACCTGTCCGGTGGCATCACCGATGGCATAAACTCCCGCGACATTGCTTTGCTGAAACTTGTCGACGACGATGTGCCCGCGCGCGCCGGTCTCGACACCCGCTGCATCAAGGTTTAACCCGTAAGTCAGCGGCCGGCGGCCCACGGCCCAGATAACGGCGTCCGCCGGAGCGCCTGTAACACCGCTTTCGAAGCTTAGCTGCAGGCCCTCGCCGCTGGTCCGCAACTCGGTCGGGATGCTGTGCAGGTTGACGGTGACGTCGTGCTCCACCAGCGCGGCGATGGCTGCTTCCTGCAGCATGGGATCCAGTGACCGCAGGATGCTGTCGTAGCGGGCATACAGATCAACGTCAGAACCGAGCGCGGCCAGTACCCCGGCGAGTTCCACGGCGATATAACCGCTACCCACCACGGCGACCCGCTGCGGCCGCTCAGTCAGGGCAAAAAAACCGTCCGAGGTTATGCCGGCTTCGGCCCCGGCGATTGCCGGCACCACCGGCTCACCACCGGTGGCAATAATAATGTGCGGCGCGGTGTAAAGCTCATCGCCGACCTGCAGCGTGTGCGCATCGACAAACTGTGCGGTCCCGGTAAGCCAGTCCACCGACTTGTTGTTGAGGTTGCGGTCATAAATGCCGTTGAGACGGCTGATGTAGTTTTCGCGGCGCTCAACCAGCGTGGCCCAGTCGTGGACGGGTTCACCGACAGTGAATCCATAGGCGCCGGCGGCGCCCAACACCTGAGCAATTTCAGCCGCGTGCCACATGACTTTTTTGGGTACGCAGCCGACATTCACGCAGGTACCGCCGAGCCGGCCGTCACGTTCGATTACCAGGCAACGCGCCCCGTATTCGGCCGCGCGCTGGGTTGCGGCCAGTCCGCCGCTGCCGCCGCCGATGGCTATCAAATCGTATGCTGTCGCGTCTGTCATAAAGCACCTTTTCTCCGGGCCGCTAAGTATGCCTGAGCGCTGTACGCAACCCCACCTGTGATAGCATTTCGGCCTTTCGCAACCAGCTGTGCCGGTATGACCAATCCCTTACTTGAGACCACAGGCCTGCCGCATTTCAGTCAGATTCAGCCCCGCCATGTGGAGGCTGCACTGGACGAAGTGCTGCAACACAATCGCGCCGAACTCGAGCGCCTGCTGGACGATCAGGACAGCGGCAGGCCCGATTTCGACTCGGCGATTTTGCCGCTGGAGGACCTGCATGAGCGTCTGCACCGGGTCTGGTCGCCGGTCAGCCATCTGCAGATGGTCGTCAACAGCGATGAACTGCGTGATGTCTACAATCGCTGCCTGCCGAAACTAAGCCGCTATTCCACCGAAGTGGCGCAGGACGAACGCCTGTATCGGCTGTTTAAATCGGTTGCCGAGCAATCCGGCGGTACTGACGATGTGCGCAGCATGCTGCTGGAACACGCACTGCGCGATTTTCATCTTGCCGGCGTCGACCTGCCGAGGGATCAGAAGGCACGCTTCAAGCAGGTGATGGAAGAGCTGTCCGGCCTGCATGCGAAGTTTGAGCAGAATGTGCTCGACTCCATGAGCGCCTGGGAGCACCACGAAATCAGTGAGGCCCGCATCAGCGGCATTCCGCAGGCGGTGCTGGAAGTGGCTGCGGCGAATGCCGTAGAACAGGGCAAGGACGGCTGGGTGTTGCAGCTCGACCAGCCCACCTATGTGGCGGTGATGACCTATGCTGATGACGATCGCCTGCGGCGGGATTTCTATGAAGCCTGGGTGACCAGGGCATCCGAGCAGGGACCGGTGGGCGGCATGCACGACAACACCCACGTAATGGAAGACATCATGGCGCTGCGCCATGAAGCAGCCAACCTGGTGGGCTTTCGCAACTATGCCGAGTACGCGCTGGCCAGCCGCATGGCCAGGGATGTCGGCGAAGTCAGCGATTTTCTGACGCACCTGGCGGGGGTATCGCGACCGGCGGCCGAGCGCGATCTGGCCGAACTGGAAGGCTGGGTGGGACGGCCGCTGGAACCCTGGGACATCGGCTACTACTCGGAAAAGCTGCGGCTGGAAAAGTTTTCGATTTCCGATGAAGAGCTGCGGCCCTATTTTCCGCTGCCGCGGGTGATGGACGGCCTGTTCAGCGTCATGGAACGGCTCTACGGTATTCGCGCCCGCGAGCGGCAGGGCGTGGAAACCTGGCAGGCGGACGTGCATTACTACGCACTGGTCAATGAAGATGACGCCGAGATCGGCGGCTTTTTTATGGACCTGTACGCACGGCGCAACAAACGCGCCGGCGCCTGGATGGACGAGTGCGTGCTGCGCAAAGGCAGCAACGGCAAAGTACAGCTGCCGGTCGCGCACCTGGTGTGCAACTTCACCAAACCCGCGGGCGACAAGCCGGCGCAGCTCAGTCACGATGAGATCGTCACACTGTTCCACGAGTTCGGCCATACCCTGCACCATCTGCTGACGCGGGTGGATTACCCGAGCGTGTCGGGCATCAACGGCGTGCCGTGGGATGCGGTGGAGCTGCCCAGTCAGTTCATGGAAAACTTCGCCTGGGATCCGGAAGTGGTGCGCGGCATGTCACAACATGTGCAAAGCGGCGCGGCGCTGCCTGACGAATTGTTGAATCAGCTGGAAGCCTCGCGCGTGTTCCAGTCCGGCCTGCAGATGGTGCGGCAGATTGAGTTCGCGCTGTTCGACTGGCGCATACATGCCGAATATGACCCGGCCAAGGGGCCGCGTTTCCGCGAAATTCTGAATGAGGTTCGCGACCGGGTCGCTGTCATCAGGCCGCCGGTTTACAGTCGTTTCGCCAACAGCTTCTCGCATGTATTCGGCGG
>JAUIEY010000092.1 GCA_030429685.1 Gammaproteobacteria bacterium | reverse complement strand
ACTTTTCGTTCGAAAGAATAGCTGCACGCTGCAGCGCATGCCGCAGGGTGTCACGGTCCGCTTTGAGAACATTGCCGCCGCTGGCAGGTATCACGCGATCATAGTCGGGGAACCGGCCATCTATAAGCTTCGAGGTGAACCGAATATTGCCGACCACAACCCTGATGTGGTTGCCACTTAGTGCTATCTGCACGTCGGCATCGCCGTCCAGCAAACGCTGCAACTCGACCACGCCCTTGCGCGGCACGATCACCTGGGACTTGCCGCTGTCGGCACCCTCCAGTGCCGTATCGCTCAGCGCCAGACGATGGCCGTCGGTAGCCACCGCCCGCAGCTTGCCGCTGCCGGTCTCGAGCAACAGACCATTCAGGTAATAACGCACGTCCTGTTGGGCCATGGAAAAATGGGTGCGGTCCAGCAGTCGTCCCAGATCCGCCTGACTCATGGTGAATTGCCGATCCATCGCCGTATCTTCAATCAGCGGGAATTCGGCGGCCGGTAATGTCGACAATACAAACTTGCTGCGTCCCGATTGCACCGTAAGACGATCACCACTGAGGCTTAGTTTGACGTCCGGGCCGTCTTCCAGGGCGCGGCAGATATCCAGCAGTTTGCGCCCCGGCACTGTTATTTCACCACTTGCCGTGACCTTGTCCACCGCCGTGGTCGCTGACAGTTCCACTTCCAGATCAGTGGCCGTAACGGTCAGTTCATTGTCGCTCACGACCAGCAGTACGTTGGCCAGCACCGGCATTGTCTGGCGGCGCTCAACCACGCCGATAACCGCCTGCAGCGGTTTTAACAGCGATTCACGCGACGTACTCAGCTTCATTCCATCACCCGTATATAAATAAATCGTTTTGTATTTAAAAACTGTAGTTGCTGTAAAGCGACATTCAATCTGTTTGCAATCGAATTTAATTCTTTAAATTCAATAAGTTAATTAATTTCTAAACTGTGGATAAGCATGGCTTTCCCGGCATCGCTTTGTGGATAACTTGTGGTCAAAACCGCCGTATGAATTTATCCACAGCTTTTCCCCGTTGCGTCCCCGGTTTGCTCCGCAGCTTATGCACCCCGCCAGGTCTGTGCCGTCAGGCCGTCAGCGTGCGCAACAGGTTCTGGTAGTCCTCCCGTACCCGGTTGTCCGTTTCCCGCAGTTCTTTCACCTTCCGGCAAGCATGCAACACTGTGGTGTGATCGCGCCCGCCAAACGCGTCGCCGATTTCCGGCAAACTGTGACTGGTGAGTTCCTTGGCCAGGCTCATGGCAATCTGCCGCGGTCTGGTAATCGAGCGACTGCGGCTTTTCGACAGCAGATCCGCTACCCGGATCTTAAAGTAGCCCGCTACTGTGCGCTGTATGTTTTCAATGGTGACGAGCTTGTCGTGCACCGCCAGCAAATCGCGCAGCGCATCCTTGGCGAACTCGAGTGAGATCGGCTGCCCGGTGAACTGTGAGTTCGCCATCACCCGGCGCAATGCACCTTCCAGTTCGCGGACATTGGAACGGATATGCTGGGCAATGAAAAAAGCCACGTCTTCCGGCAGATCGATTTTCTCTGCCTCAGCTTTGGTCATCAGAATAGCGGCGCTGGTTTCGAGTTCCGGCGGCTCAATCGCTACCGTCAGCCCCCAGCCAAACCGTGAGGTAAGCCGCTGGTCGAGGCCGGAAACTTCCTTCGGGTAGCGGTCACAGGTCAGTACCACCTGCCGCTGGCCTTCCAGTAAGGCATTGAAAGTATGGAAGAATTCTTCCTGAGACTGCTGTTTGCCGGCGAAAAACTGAATGTCGTCTATGAGCAGCGCATCGAGCGAGCGGTAGGTTTGTTTGAACTGGGCGATGCGGTTGTGCTGCAGCGCCTTGACCATGTCGCCGACAAATTTCTCCGAGTGCACATAGGCGACGCGGGCTCCCGGGCGACGTTCCCGGATCAGATTGCCGATGCTGTGCATCAGGTGGGTCTTGCCGAGCCCGACCCCGCCCTGGATAAACAACGGGTTGTAGGCCAGCCCGGGGTTCTGGGCTACCTGCAGGGCCGCGGCCCGCGCCAGCTGGTTGCTCTTGCCTTCCACGTAAGTGGTAAAGGTGTAGGCGGGATTGAGTGCGCCGCCGGGCACCGGCGCGACGGGTTTTTCCGCCCCGCCGTTGCTTTGACTGAGCGCAGCTTCCCGCTGTTGCTGCCCCACCTCAATGCTTACGGCACCTGCCGGCCAGCCGGTCTGACCATCGACAATCTCGTCAATACGCTGCCGGCAGTTGGCATTGATCCAGTCAACAATGAAGCGGTTCGGCGCCAGCAACCGTAACCGCTCGGCTTCCTCGACGGGCTGCAGAGGACGAAGGTACATGTTGATTTGCTGTTCGCTGAGATCCGCTTTTAGAGCCTGAATGCACTGATTCCAGAGGGTGGTTTGCACTATCGTGAGTCCGGTTAGATAAGCTCGGTTATTATTTTTTTCCAGCGAAGCGGACCGGCAAGTCTATACCTGTTATGTTGAGTTATCCACAGGTGCAGCCCAGTATTGACATGGTCTGCCGTGGCGCGTACCCTGCGCGCTCTTTTTTTGGGGCCCGGTGCCTGCAATGAAACGTACATATCAGCCCAGCCGCATCAAACGCAAGCGCACACACGGGTTTCGCGCCCGCATGGCGACCAAGGGCGGCCGCCTGGTACTGAAACGCCGGCGGCAGAAAAAACGCGCTCGCCTGTCTCACTGATCCGTCCGTCCGGACGGCTCCGGTGACATTACGGGGGATGAGAAAACGCCCTCTGCACCTTTCAGTTTTACCCGTGCTTCCCGGCTGCTAAAGCCGGCAGATTTTCAGCGCGTATTTGCCGCTGCGTCGCGATCCGCGGACCGCTATTTCACCGTGCTGTATCGTGACAACGGCACCGCCGAGCCACGCATCGGCTTCACCGTGGCAAAAAAGAAAATCCCTGCTGCCACCGGACGCAACCGGGTGCGGCGACTGGCGCGGGAAAGTTTCCGCCAACAAAAACGGACATTGGGCGGCGTAGACATTATTATTCTCGCTCAAAACAGGGCCGCCCGGGCCACCAACGCGCAGCTTTTTGCCAGCCTCGAGCAGCACTGGCAAAGATTGCGGCAGCGCCAGGACCAGCCGCGGCAACAAAAGGATTCAGTTTAGATGGATAACCAGCGCATCATCCTGTGGGGCGTTTTCGCCACGCTGGCATTTTTTACCTGGACACAGTGGCAACTGCAGAACCAGCCGGAGACCGTGTCCGCACCGGAGGTTGTCAGGGCCCCCGATGCACCGGCAGCACCTGATATGCCGGCGACGCCTTTGCCGGTTGATGATATGCCACCGCCCACCGCCGCAAGAGCGACCGATGGCGCGCCGCTGCCGGCAACTACACCGGCTGCGGCTCCGGCCGTCAGCAACATCCGGGTTGAAACCGATGTGTTGCGGCTGGAGATCAGCCCGCGCGGCGGCTCGCTGGTGCGCGCCGAACTAAAAAAATATCCGGTTAACAAAGAAAACCCGGATGTACCGGTACTGCTGTTTAATCAGGATCCTGCCAGCCGTTATGTGCTGGAAAGCGGCCTGATCGATTCCGCCAAGGGCGGGCCGACACATGAAGCGATGCTGCGCAGTAGTGCGGCAAGCTATGTGCTCGCAGATGGCGCTGATGTACTCAAAGTTCCGCTGACCTGGCGTTCCGCTGACGGGGTGCTGGTCACTAAAACCTATACTTTCCATCGCGGCCGCTACGATATCGGTCTGGACTATGCGGTAACCAATAACACCGATGCTGACTGGTATGCCCTGAGCTATCTGCGTATCAGCCGGGTACATAATCCGCCGGAACGTTCGATGTTCGATGTGGATTCTTATTCGTTTAACGGCCCGGTTTATTACGACACGGAAAAATACGAAAAACTCGACCCGGACGATCTGGCTGACGAACCGCTTGATCTGACGGTAGCCGGTGGCTGGATAGCCTCGCTGGAGCATCACTTTGTATCCGCCGCGGTGCCTGCCGAAAACGGCGACTATCGTTATGACGCGAGCTATAAGAACGGCACTGTGGTGATTCGTGCCAGCGGCGCCGAATGGCATGCGATTCAGCCGGGGGCCCAGGAAACGTTCAGCGCCAAAATCTTCGTCGGGCCGAAGAACCAGAAGAGCCTGGACGAAACCGCAACCGGTCTGGCATTGACCGTCGACTACGGCGTACTGGCGATTCTCGCCCGGCCGTTGTTCTGGTTGTTGCAGCTGGTGCATGACTTTGTCGGCAACTGGGGCTGGTCGATTATTCTGGTGACACTGCTGATCAAGTTGGCGTTCTATAAACTGACCGAAGCCAGCGGCCGCTCCATGGCGAAAATGCGCAAGCTGCAGCCAAGGCTGAAAGCGCTGCAGGATCGCTACAAGGATGACCGCCAGCAACTCAGCCAGCAAATGATGGAGTTGTACAAACGCGAGAAAGTGAATCCGGCCGCCGGTTGTCTGCCAATGCTCATTCAGATCCCGTTTTTCATCGCGTTCTACTGGGTATTGCTGGAAAGCGTGGAAATGCGCCAGGCGCCGTTTGCGCTATGGATCGCCGATTTGTCCTCGCGTGATCCCTTCTTTGTCCTGCCGCTGCTGATGGGCGCGGCCATGTTCGTGCAGCAGAAACTGAACCCGGCACCCCCGGACCCGGTGCAGGCCAAGGTAATGATGTTCCTGCCGGTCATGTTCACGGTGTTTTTCGCATTCTTCCCCTCGGGCCTGGTGCTGTACTGGCTGACTAACTCGGTGTTGTCGGTGCTCCAGCAATGGAACATCAACCGCAAAATGCACGCGGACTAACGTCCGATACCATCGTTGCCTGCGCGTCCGCGCCGGGTCGCGGCGGTGTTGCCGTGGTGCGGGTTTCGGGCGGGCTGGTGCCTGATATCGCCACAGCCATGCTGGGCGAATTGCCCGCACCGCGCTACGCAACCCTGAGAAACTTCCTGGCGGCCGATGCCGGCACCATCGATAACGGGCTGGCGCTGTATTTCCCCGCGCCGCATTCGTTTACCGGCGAGGATGTACTCGAGCTGCATGCCCATGGCAGCCCGGTAGTTACTGCCATGCTGGTGCAGCGTATCTGCGAGCTTGGCGCTCGGGTGGCGCAGGCCGGCGAATTTTCCAGCCGGGCGTTTCTGCACGACAAAATTGATCTGGCGCAGGCCGAGGCCATTGCTGACCTGATCGACAGTTCATCGCGGACCGCCGCGCGGGCGGCCCAGCGTTCATTGCAGGGACAGTTTTCCACCATCGTGCACGAGCTGAATCAGCAGGTCACGGCACTGCGGGTGCATGTAGAAGCAGCGCTCGACTTTCCCGAAGAAGAAATCGATTTTCTTGACGACGCCTCGCTGCGCGACCGTCTGCATCAGGTGGCTGCTGCTTTCGATGCCGTGGACCGAACCGTCAGGCAGGGCTGTCTGTTGCGTGATGGCGTGACGGTGGTGCTGGCGGGGCGGCCGAACGCCGGCAAGTCCAGTCTGCTGAATGCGCTGGCCGGTTATGCCGCTGCGATTGTGACGGATATTGCCGGCACCACCCGCGACCTGGTGCGGGAACAGATCGAACTGGATGGTCTGACGGTTAATATCATCGACACGGCGGGTTTGCGCGGCGCTGCCGATGCGGTTGAAGCCGAGGGAGTAAGGCGTGCTCAGGAGCAGTTACAGCAGGCCGATCACGCCCTGTTGATCGTTGATGCGGCAACCAGCGACAGCGCGACTATTCGCGCATTACAGCAGGAAATACCGGCGGGACTCGGCTACACACTGGTTTACAACAAAATTGATCTGACGACTGCCGTGCCGGGTGTTGCTGAGGGCAGCACCAGTTGTGTGCATGTGTCGGCATTAACGGGTGCCGGTATGGATGCGTTGCGCAGCCACCTGCAACAGCAACTGGGGTATCAGCCTGCCGGTGAAGACGCGGTGACAGCGCGCCGCCGGCATCTCGAGAGTTTGCGCAAAGCACGCAGGCATTTCGATGCTGCCTGCCGGATTCTTGCGGGCGCCGCCGCCGGAGAACTGGTGGCCGATGAATTGTTGCAGGTGCAGAATGCACTGGCGGAGATTACCGGGCAGTTTTCCAGCGACGACCTGCTGGGTGAGATTTTCGCCAGCTTCTGCATTGGCAAGTAAGCGGCTGCGGGTTTCCGGTATAGGCCTGAACCGGGTGTTCGGTTAGTCTGTAACTATATGGATTAGCCGGAGACAACCGATGAACAGCAGAACTGTCCTGATCGCTGCGCTGGCGCTCAGCGCGATGTTGAGCGGCGGCGCGCAGGCGCAGGCCTTTGATGAGTATTCCGGGCAGGAGACTTTTATGCGTTTTTGCGCCGCCTGCCATGGCGAAAGCGGCCAGGGCGACGGCCCGGTCGCGGCCGGCCTGCCGATCAGCGTTCCCGATCTGACCAGACTGCGTCAGCGGCGCGGCAACCAGTTCCCGGAAGAGGTGTTGCGCAAGATTATCGACGGTCAGGAAACCGTCGTGGTGCACGGTACTCGTTACATGCCCGTGTGGGGGTACGAATTCTGGGTGGAAGAAGGCGCCGATGACGCGGCCAAAGAACGCGTCGAAATTATTGTCGACAACCTGGTTGAATACCTGCGCTCGCTGCAGCGCTAGGCCGCTGTATCCCGGTCAGGTCAGGATGCGCAGATTCGGCTGGGTGCCGGTGTCGCGCAGTTCGACCGGCCGGCTGCAGCGTACCCGGTTACGGCCGTCGCGTTTGGCCTGGTACAGAGCTTCATCGGCCCGCGTCAGCAGCTGCGGTACTGTCTCGCCGAGCTTGTATTCTGCCACGCCGGCTGACACCGTGATGTTGTAGCGGTCGCGGAATTCGTGCCGTGCGATCAGGCTGCGAATTCGCTCGGCACAGTATTCCGCGCCGTCGGCATCGGTCCCCGGCAGGATGGCCAGAAATTCCTCGCCGCCGTAGCGGCCGAAAGCGCGCTTGTGCTCGGTGCTGTTGACACTATCCATGCCGCGTAATTCGTTTTTTACGCGCGACGCAAAGTCGGTAAGTATCTGGTCGCCAACCAGATGGCCGTAGCGGTCATTTACGGTTTTGAAATGATCGAGGTCGAACAGCATTACCGAGAAGGTGTTGCCGGAACGGTCGGCGCGGGCTTTTTCAAGCGCCAGCATTTCCATGATGTGCCGGCGATTAAATGACTTGGTCAGATGGTCCTGTTCGGCAATCCGCGTTACCCGCTCGACTACATTCTGCAGTTCTTCATTGCGGTACTGCAGTTCGAAACGCAGATCGCGGAGTTTGCGGGCAAACATGTAAATCCAGGCCGATATGGCGACCAGCACCAGAAAGCGCACCCCGTCGTTCAACGGTGAAACCAGCGCCGGCAGACTGAATGCCTGTACCACAATCACCATGCCGTGACTGCAGATGGCTGCAACAGCCAGGGCGAGCAGCTTGCGGGTGGTGACATGGAATACCGCGAACATCAGTGCCGTCATGTACATGCCCAGCACCAGATCGCCGGCACCGCTGCTGA
>JAUIEY010000091.1 GCA_030429685.1 Gammaproteobacteria bacterium | reverse complement strand
CGGACAGGTTGATGTCCTCCAGCAGCGGACTGGAAACGGCCGCTTCGGCAGCCTCGCGGGCCCGATCTTCGCCTGACGCAACGCCGGTGCCCATCATGGCCATGCCCATTTCCGACATCACGGTGCGGACATCGGCAAAGTCCACGTTGATCAGGCCGGGTCGGGTGATCAGTTCGGCAATACCCTGCACCGCACCCTGCAACACCTCGTTGGCAGACCGGAAAGCGTCCAGCAAGGTCACGTCCGGACCAAGCACCGTAAGCAGCTTCTCATTGGGAATGGTAATCAGCGAATCGACACTTTTCGCCAGTTCGTGCATGCCATTGTCCGCCACTGCGGTGCGCTTGCCGCCTTCCATTTCGAACGGCTTGGTAACCACGGCTACCGTCAGGATGCCAAGCTCCTTGGCAATCTGCGCGATCACCGGCGCGGCACCGGTGCCCGTGCCACCACCCAGACCTGCGGTAATAAACAGCATGTCGGCGCCCTCGATAAGCTCCTGCAGCCGGTCCCGGTCTTCCATGGCCGCCTGATACCCGACTTCCGGGTTGGCGCCCGCACCCAGCCCCTTGGTGATGTTGCAACCGATCTGCAACGTGGTTTTCACCTCGGCATTGAGCAATGCCTGTCTGTCCGTATTGGCGCAGATAAAATCCACCCCGTCTATGCCACACGACGCCATGTGCTTGACGGCATTACCCCCGCCGCCACCGACGCCGACCACCTTGATAACAGCGCTCTGGCTGTACGCATCCATGAGTTCAAACATTGCCTTCACTCCTCATCCATAAAGGATTAAATCTAGTTATTTCCCTGAAACCAGGACTTCATTCGCGACCAAACTTCCCGCAAACCTCCCCGCACCGCCGTATCGACACCTCCTTCAGCCTTATCTCTGGCATATAAGAGAATGCCCACTCCCGTGGCGTGGATCGGATTACGTACTACTTCACCCAAACCTTTTACGTACTGCGGCATACCCAGCCGCACCGGCATGTGGAAGACCTCCTCGGCCAGTTCCACAGCACCTTCCATCTTGGAACTGCCGCCGGTCAGTACAATCCCGGCAGCAATCATTTCCTCGAAATTGCTGCGCCGTAATTCATTGGCAATCAGCTGGAACAATTCTTCGTAACGCGGCTCAACCACTTCACCCAGCGTCTGCCGCGCCAGCCGCCGCGGCGGCCGGTCGCCAACGCTCGGCACCTCGATGGTCTCGTCGCGGTTGGCCAGCTGTGACAAGGCGCACGCGTACTTGATCTTGATTTCCTCGGCATACTGCGTCGGCGTGCGCAGCGAAATCGCAATGTCATTGGTGACCTGATCGCCGGCGATGGGAATGACCGCCGTATGCTTGATAGCACCGTCGTGAAACACGGCGATGTCGGTAGTGCCGCCGCCGATGTCAACCAGGCAGGCGCCCAGCTCTTTTTCATCTTCGGTCAGCACCGCATAACTGGACGCCAGCTGCTCCAGCACGATGTCCTCGACTTCAAGGCCACAGCGCTGCACGCACTTGACGATATTCTGTGCCGCCGAAGCTGCCCCGGTCACCATATGTACACGAGCTTCGAGGCGCACACCGCTCATACCGATCGGGTCGCGGATGCCTTCCTGACCGTCAATAATGAATTCTTGGGGCAGCACATGCAGGATGCGCTGGTCGGCAGGAATGGGCACGGCGCGGGCAGCATCGATTACCCGCTCAACGTCGCCGGGACCGACCTCACGATCGCGAATACCGACAATGCCGTGCGAATTGAGGCTGCGGATATGACTGCCGGCAATGCCGGTATAGACCGACTGGATATCGCAGCCGGCCATCAGCTCGGCTTCTTCCACGGCACGCTGAATGGAATTGACAGTGGCTTCGATGTTGTTCACCACGCCCTTTTTGAGGCCGCGCGACGGGTGCGTGCCGAAGCCAATGACTTCAAGCTCATTGTCGTCCTGCACTTCGCCGACAATGGCAACAATTTTCGACGTGCCGATGTCCAGCGCGACAATCAGTTCTTTTTCAGACTTAGCCGGCATTCACAGCCTCTCCCAGTCGCGCGACACGGGCACCGGAGTTCGCCTTCCAGCCGATAGCAAAGCCATTGGTGTAACGCATGTCGATGTAGTCCACCCGGCCGTTGAGCGATTCCAGAATGCGATCCAGGGCAACGAAAAAGCGGTCCGCGCGGGCATCAACATCAACCGCCCCCAGCCTGACCCGCACACCGTTACTGAGCCCAAGCTCCCACGAGCCGCGCGCGTCAAGACTCAGCGCGACAGCCTTGAGGCCGCGCTGCTGCAGACGAGCATCGAGATCAAAATAGCGCTTCGCCACCTGTATTTGCGCACCGTCCGGCCCGTTCAGGCCGGGCAATTCCGGCGGTACGTGTTTCGCCTCACGGACGAACAACTCCCCGTACACATTTAATAACCCGTTGTCGCCCCAGCGCGCCGCCGCCCGTTGTTCCGTCACGGTCACGTTCAGCGCGGCCGGCCAGCTTCTCCTGATGCTGGCCCGTTCCACCCAGGGCAGGCGCGCCACCGCGCGCTGCACTTCGCCGATATTCAGACTCAAAAACCCGTCGTCCAGATACGGCGTCAGAGCCGCTTCGACCTGCACTGCAGTCACCCGTTCGAAGCGCCCTTCTATACGTACGGAGTTTATAGGTCTATCCATTAACCATAAAGTCCCGAAGTAGCTCAGGCCGCAAAAAACTGCCAGCAGGCACACATTTGCCAGCAAACCCCAGTTAATTTTCGGCAACGCGGGCCGCCGCACCGATTTGCGCGCCGGTTTGGCCGTCTTGCGCCGGTTAATGCGTTTACGCCGCATCACTGGCTCCCCCTGCACCGGACGCGCTGCCGAAGGCTGTCTCCAGAATACGCCAGACCAGTCCGCCGAAATCGATGCCGGCCGCCGCGGCCGCCATCGGCACCAGGCTGTGAGACGTCATGCCGGGCACCGTATTGACCTCAAGAATCAGCGGCTCACCACTCGCATCGTCGCGGATAAAGTCCACCCGGCCCCAGCCCGAGCCTCCCACGGCCGCAAATGCCTGCAGCGCCAGCTCACTGATACGTTGCTCCTCGGCGGCCGGCAGGCCACACGGGCAGTGGTAGCGCGTCTCGTCACTGAGGTATTTGGCGGCGTAATCGTAGAAAATGGCTGCAGGCTCGACCCGGATCAGCGGTAACACCGCATCCTTGAGAATTGCCGCGGTGTATTCGCCGCCGTGAATCCAGGATTCCGCCATAACGACCGAATCGGCGGCACTGGCGGTGCGCCATGCAGTTGCAAAATCAGCCGGGCTGTCCACGCGCGTCATGCCGATGCTGGACCCTTCCAGGGCCGGCTTAACAATCAGCGGCAACCCGAGCTGTGCCGCCGCTACATCGAGTTCCGGCAGACTGGCAGGCGTGGCCCAGGGTGCCGTCGGCAATCCCAGTTGTTGCAGCAGTTGCTTGGTGCGCACCTTATCCATGGCCAGCGCCGAACCGAGCACACCGCTGCCGGTATAGGGAATGCCCAGGTATTCGAGCAACCCCTGCACGGTGCCGTCTTCACCACCACGGCCATGCAGCGCGATCCAGACACGCGCGTAACCGTCGGCCACCAGTGGCCGCCAGAAATCATCAACGGCATCAATGCCATGCGCATCGACGCCGCGCTCGCGCAATGCGTTGAGCACTGCGGTGCCGCTGAGCAGGGATATGTCCCGCTCCGCCGAACTACCGCCCATCAGTACCGCGACTTTGCCAAAATCGGCGGCATTGCTGATTTTCGGGTACGCACTCATAGCGCGTCTCCGAGGATATGCACTTCACGCTGCAGGCGGACACCATGTTGAGCCAGCACCTCAGCCTGCACGTGTTCGATCAGATTCTCGATGTCAGCGGCCGAAGCCGAACCGGTGTTAATAATAAAATTGGCGTGCTTTTCCGACACCACCGCGTCACCGATCGCATAGCCTTTCAGGCCGGCTGCCTCGATCAGTCGCGCCGCGTGATCATCCGGCGGGTTGCGGAACACCGAGCCGCAACTGGGTAATCCCAGCGGCTGCGTCTGCTTGCGCTGATTCACCAGGCCGCGCATTTTTTCCATGCTGGTGTCGAAATGGGTGTCGAACCGGAACTGTGCGCCACTGAACCACTCTTCAGCCGGGCCGGTCAGCAGCGCCGTGTGGCGGTAACGAATCTCATATGCGTCGGGCCGGCGGGTGGTGATTTCACCCTGCCGGTTGATCACTTCCACCGATTCAACCCGGTCCCAGGTTTCGCCGCCAAAAGCCCCGGCATTCATCTTCAGCGCACCACCAATGGTGCCGGGAATGCCGGCAAAAAATTCCGCTGGCCCCAGGCCCAGTCTGACGCAATGCCGGGCAAACACGGTGCATGCCAGACCGGCACCCGCATACATGCGACCAGCACCCAGATCCTGCCAGCCGCCCAGCGCATCCTGCACCGCGATAACGGCACCGCGCAGACCGCCGTCCCGCACCAGCAGGTTGCTGCCCAGGCCAATAAAGTGAATCGGCGTTGCCGCCGGCAAGGCCTGCATGTAGGCAATCAGTTCCGCCCGGTCGGTCGGCCGGAAATAAAACTCCGCCGGCCCGCCGGCCCGCCAGGTACTGTGCCGTGACATCGGTTCATTGCAGCGCTGCCGTGCCAGCAACGCAGCCGGATCCGGCAGCTTGTTGGTTTGCTCTGCCGCCATCACCGTGCCGCCACCACTTGCTGTCCGCCCAGCCGCCCGGGCAGTTCCTGTGCCGCCGCACCGATACTGCCGGCACCGAGCGTCAGCACC
This sequence comes from Gammaproteobacteria bacterium, assembly GCA_030429685.1. GTDB lineage: Bacteria > Pseudomonadota > Gammaproteobacteria > Steroidobacterales. The sequence continues at coordinate 2,794 of JAUIEY010000091.1, read as the reverse complement.
AGATCGTTGTTTTCCAGTAGCGGGGCCAGGTCATCCGCCAGACTTCCCAGATCATGCACAAACACCGGCTCGACCTGCCCGCGAGTGCGTACCGCGCGGCACACCGCGCGACCATCGGCACCGGCAATTGGTTGTTCACCGGCTGCATAGACTTCGGTGACAAACAAACAGTCCGCGCCGCTCAGCACATCGGCAAAATCGTCCATCAGATCACGCGTACGGGAGTAGCGATGCGGCTGAAACACCACAATCACGCGCCGGCCCGGCCAGCCCTGCCGCACAGCATCCAGCGTGGCGGCAATCTCGGTGGGATGATGACCGTAGTCATCAACAAACAGGATGCGCCGGGCGCCAACCAGGTACTCGCCGATGATCTGCAGGCGCCGGTCGATGCCTTCAAAGTTTGCCAGCGCGCACTGCAATGCTGCGTCATCTAGCTCCAGTTCATGCGCAACAGCCACGGCGGCCAGGGCATTCAGCACGTTGTGGTGCCCCGGCATGTTCAGTTCCAGCTGCAACAACTCGCTCTCGCCCGGACGCACCACGGCAATGCGCGATACGGTATCACTGCGGCTGATCTCAACCGCGCGGATGTCCGCATCGGCGGTCGCCCCGTAGGTCAGCGTGGTGCGTTTGAGCCGCGGCAATATCTGCTGCACGCCGGGGTCATCGGCGCACATCACGGCGAGACCGTAAAACGGCAGGTTGTGCAGAAATTCCACAAAGCTGGCATACAGCCGTTCCGGATCGCCGCCGTAGGTTTCCATATGATCAAAATCGATATTGGTGACCACGGCCAGAATGGGCTGCAGGTGCGTGAATGAGGCGTCGCTTTCATCAGCTTCGGCAACCAGATACTGGCCGGCGCCGAGCCGCGCATTGGAATCGGCGCTGACCAGCCGGCCGCCGATCACAAAAGTCGGGTCTTCACCGGCTTCCGCCAGTACGCTGGCAATCAGGCTGGTGGTCGTGGTTTTGCCGTGCGTGCCGGCAACCGCAATGCCATGGCGAAAACGCATCAACTCGGCAAGCATCTCGGCCCGCCGCACAACCGGAATACGCTCCCGGCGCGCGGCGTCCGCCTCCGGGTTGCCGGTATCAATCGCACTCGATACCACCACTACGTCAGCACCCTTTATATATGCTGCATCGTGGCCCAGAAAAATGGTTGCGCCCTGCTCGGCCAGCCGCCGGGTAACCCGCGATTCGCGCAGGTCCGAACCCTGCACCTGGTAGCCCAGGTTCAGCAGCACCTCAGCTATGCCGCCCATGCCGACACCACCGATGCCGACCAGGTGGATACGGGCGATTTTGCGCATGCGGTTTTTCATGCCGCAGCCTCCGCCGCCAGGCAGGCGGCAACCAGTTCATCAGTGGCTTGCGGCTGCGCCAGTTCACGCGCGCGGCAAGCCTGTTGCAGCACGAGGTTACGGTCATCTACATAAGTCTGCAATTGCGCAGCCAGCCGTGCTGCGGTGAGCTCAGCCTGGGGAATCAGCACGGCGGCGCCGGCATCGACGAGGAAGCGCGCATTTAGTGTCTGGTGATCGTCCACCGCAGCAGGAAACGGCACCAGCACCGAGCCGATTCCGGTGGCGGCAATCTCCGCGACTGTCAGGGCGCCGGCTCGACAAACCACCACATCTGCCCATGCATATGCCGCCGCCATGTCATCAATGAACCGGCAAATATCAGCCTCGACATCATGTTCGGCATATGCGCTGACTGCGGCGTCGTAAGTTGCATCACCGGTCTGATGACGAATCACAATAGCGTTGCGGTCCCGCAGTCCGGCAACCGCAGCCGGCACCGTGTGATTCAGCGCCAGCGCGCCCTGGCTGCCGCCGATCACCAGCAACCGCAGCGGCCCGCTGCGCCCGGCAAGGCGTTCGCGCGGCGCGGCAATGCTGAGGATGTCAGCGCGCAGCGGGTTGCCGATGCTGCGCGCGCTGACGCGGCCGGAAAAACTGCCCGGGAAGGCCTGCAGCACTTCCCGGGCAAGCCCAGCCAGAAGACGATTGGTAAGACCGGCGGCGGCATTCTGCTCGTGAATCACCAGTGGTCGGCGCAGCAGCCAGGCAGCCAGTCCGCCGGGTCCGGCAGCAAACCCACCCATGCCCAGGACCACTCCCGGGCGAACGGCATGCACGATGCGCAGCGCATCCCACATGGCCAGCAGCAACCGGAAAGGTGCCAGCAGCCAGCTCAGCAGACCCTTGCCGCGCAACCCCGCCACACGCACGCGCTGCAAAGGAATACCGGCCGCAGGTATGAGGCGGTTTTCGATGCCGCGCGGGCTGCCCAGCCAGATCACCGCGCGCCCCTGGGCACGCAAATTCTGCGCCACCGCCAGCGCCGGAAACACGTGGCCACCGGTGCCGCCTGCCATGATCAATATCGGCGCCAGGCTCATTTTGCGCGCCTCCGGTTAGCCTTGCCGGTGCGGGCACGCTGCGGTTTAACCCCGGCCCGATTCTCCATGTCTATACGCAACAGCAATGCCAGCGCGGCAATGGTGACGATCAGGCTGCTGCGGCCATAGCTGATCAACGGCAGCGTCAGGCCCTTGGTCGGCAGCACACCCATGTTGACGCCGATGTTGATAAACACCTGCACGCCCTGCCAGATAGCAATACCGAAAGCCAGATAAGCCTGGTAATAACGATCGCGGGCGGCAGCATCGTTGGCTATCCGCACTGCCCGCCATACCAGCAGCGCAAACAAACCGATCAGCACAACGGTTCCCAGTACGCCAAACTCTTCGGCAAATACCGCGAATACAAAATCCGTATGC
>JAUIEY010000090.1 GCA_030429685.1 Gammaproteobacteria bacterium | reverse complement strand
TTGTCCAGCAGCATGCAGGATTTCGTGACTGTTTCGCCGCTACCGTAGCGCACGCACATGGGCAGTAGCCAGGTTTGCGCGGCATCGCCACGCGAGCCGACCGGCAGGTAGCGCGACTGTCGCACCGAGATAGCTGCTTCATCTCCGGCACAATCCGACTCTATATCGACGATGGGTACGCCCGGCTGATCAATAAAGCTGCGGAATGCCGGAACGACATCCGGGCGTCCGGAGCCCTGCGCAAGCGAGGCCATGAAATCCTCAACATCGGCGACGCCGTGCGGGAAACGGGCCATATGCCGGCGTATGCCATCACGAAAGCCTTCCTCACCGAGGTAGCTTTCAAACATGGCCAAGACGCCGCCGCCTTTCAGATACGTAATGCCATCAAACGAACTGGCGATCTGCCGGTTATGGGTTACCGGTTGCCTTATTTGTCGTGCCGCAACGCGTCCGTCAAGGTTCATCGCCGCCAGCGTTTGCACCAGCGACACGACATCAAGCTGATACTCGGGCGCGTAGGCGTGCGCGGCCTTGTTGCCCATCCAGGTCGCAAAAGACTCGTTCAGCCAAATGTCATCCCACCATTTGGGCGTCACCAGGTTGCCAAACCAGTGATGCGCCAGCTCATGGGCATGCACGGAAACAAAGCGCTGCCGTTGCTCCTGCGGCGCGTTGTCAGCCAGCAAAATCGCAGCGTCGCCATAGACAATCGCACCCGCATTCTCCATCGCGCCAGTGCCGCGCTCAGGCGACGCAATCAGATCAAGTTTCGGGTAGGGGTACTCGACCGCAAAATAATCTTCGAGGTAGTCAACGATCTCCCGCGTGTTGTCGATCGCAAAATTCAGCCTGCTGCCATTGCCGCGAGTCGCGGCGACGCGAAAGGGCACCGCCCCGGCCCGCAAGTCATTCGGTCGCAATGACGGCGCATTGACAACGTCGAGCGGACCAACGGCGAACGCGAGCAGGTAGGTAGGCAGTGGCTGGGTTGTCTGCAGCGTTACCCGCTTCAGGCCGTCGCCGGCCGGCTGCTCGTCAACTATCGGGCCGTTGCCGATCACGACGTCATCCTCATGCGCGGTAACCGTGATTTCGAAAGGCGTCTTGAACGCCGGCTCATCGAACCCGGGAAACACCCGCCGCGCGTCAATCGGCTGGAATTGGGTGAACGCGTAGTACTTGCCAGCAATCTCACCGCGGTGCAAACCGTCGCCGCGCTTGCGGAACTGAGCGACGTATTCAAAGCGCAACGTGCCCGAACCGGCCGGCACAGTCTCGCTAAAGGTCAGTTGCACAACACCTGTCTCGTCGACTTGTTCATATTCGGCAACAAAGTTGTCACCGTCAGCATTGGTCAACGACACGGCAGAAACATCGAGGCCATTACCGTGCAGAAAAATCACTGCCGTCGGGGCAGCGACGTTAACGTCAATCTCGGTGACCCCGCTGAAGGTCTCCCGATCCGGCAGTATGGTCAGATCGAGGCGATAGTTTGCGGGTATCACCGCATCGCCAAGCTTGCCGGTGGGAATCGCGGCGCGCGGCGGTGCGTTGGCGGTAGCTCCGGCCGGCGATTCAGGCTCGCAGCCAATCAGCATGGTCAGGGACAATATGACGAACGCACTGGCAGCCCGCATGGCGCAATCCTCGCTGTCTTTCGATTGGCGCGCCATTCTCCCAGAACCTTGCAGTGCACACCAGACAATGACTCTGCGGCTGCACTTTGCTGCGGGCGGTGGCATGATCATGGCTGCCAAAAAACGGGGGAAATTGAATGAAAGCCGTTATTGCGTTTTTCCTGATCCTGACGCTGGCGCCGAGCAGCGAGGCGCAGGTTCGCGGTGGCCGTCCGGCGCCGCAACCCGACCGCTACGTCCTGATCCATGCCGGTACGCTGCTCGCGGTTCCCGGCAAAAAGGCGCAAAAAGAAAAGACAATAGTCGTGATCAACGACCGCATCGGACGCATTGAGCAGGGCTTTGTGTCGGCCGACGCGGTCAACGCTCCGGCAGGCTCCGTGGTAGAAATCATCGATCTGTCGGACCATTTTGTGCTGCCCGGCCTGATGGATTCGCACGTGCATCTGCGCGGCGAACCTTCGCGCAGCCGGCGACGCACGGAGCGCGGCGATCGCGCCGACCCGACTGCGGCGCAAATGGCGGTCAACGCGATGATCTATGCGCGCCGCAATCTTGCCGCCGGCTTCACCTCGGTACGCGATGTCGGATCTAATGATGAGTCGGTGTTTGCGGCCCGCGATGCGATCAACCGGGGCCGCATGATCGGCCCGCGGATTCTGGTCTCAGGGTCGGCGCTTGCGGTAACCGGCGGGCATGGCGACGGTATCCCGATGCTGACCACCGGCGACCCGGCGGCGCGCCTGGCCGAAGGCACCTGCGACGGACCGATCGAGTGTCGCAAGGCCGTGCGCTACAACTACAAGCTCGGTGCTGATCTGATCAAGTTCACATCCACCGGTGGTTTCGGCTCCAACACCGGTCTCGACCCGCAACTGTTTGCGGATGAGATTCAGGCGATTGTAGAAACCGCCCACCTGCTTGGCATGAAAGCGACCACTCATGCCTATTCCGCCATTTCTATCAAGGAAGCGATCCGTGCCGGCGTGGATTCGATCGAACACGGTTTTTTGCTCGATGATGAAGCCATCCGGATGATGAAAGAGCAGGGTGTGTTTCTGGTGCCGACACTGTCAGCTGCCTATCCGCCGCCCATCTTTAACATTCCGAACCCCGAGTCGGTCCGGATTCGCAATGAATGGCGAGCGTTCGAACGCGCCCATGCAGCCGGGGTAAAAATTGCTTTCGGAACCGACGCAGGCACGTTCAAACATGGCACCAACGCAAAGGAATTCGATTTCATGGTGGAGTTCGGCATGTCACCTATGGATGCAATTCGCTCTGCAACCATCGTTACAGCAGAACTGTTTGGCATCAACGATGAGGCCGGCACCCTGGAACCCGGCAAGCTGGCTGACCTGATCGCGGTGACCGGTGATCCGCTGCAGGACATCGGCGCACTGCACGACATTGACTTCGTGATGAAGAGCGGCAAGGTCGCAAAACAAAGCGGCAAAATGACGGAACCGTTCACCTATGACTGACAAAACACTGTCTGCATCGGCTGCCGTCCGGCAGCGCCTAAACCATCCGGTCATTGACTCGGACGGCCATATGATCGAGATATTTCCGGTCATGTCCGACTACATGAAACAGGTTGGCGGCCCGGACATGGCGAAAAAAGTGTGGGCGGCCTTCGGCAGCCGCAACAGCGGCAGCTGGTATGACCTGAGCGATGCGGAACGGCGCTATCACCGCACCATCCGACCGGCATTCTGGGCCGCACCGGCCGAAGCCACTACGGACCGGGCCACCGCCATGTTGCCGCAGCTTATGCATGAGCGCCTTCCAGAAATGGGCATCGACTATGCCGTGGTGTACCCGACCATTGGCTTTCTGCTGCCGGAAATCACAGATCCGGATGCCCGCCGTGCTGCATGCCGCGCACACAACGTGATGATGGCGGATATTTATCGCGGCACTGAAGACCGACTGACACCGGCGGCCGTAATTCCGTGCTACACGCCCGAAGAGGCTATTGAAGAGCTTGACTACGCCATCAACGAACTTGGGCTGAAAGTGCCGATGTTCGCCAACCTGGTGAAACGGCCCATCGAGGCTGTCACTGATGTGGACGACAAACTCGGCCAATATGCCTTCTGGGTAGATACGCTGGCGCTCGACAGCCTGTACGACTACGACCCGGTCTGGCAAAAGTGCATGGATCTCGGCGTGCCTGTCACCGCCCACGCGGTCGGGCAGGGCATCGGCATGCGTCGCTCGCCGACCAATTACATGTACAACCAGACCGGCCACTTTGCTGATGCCGGGCATGCGTTCGCCAAGGCGCTGTTTTTTGGCGGCGTAACGCACCGCTTTCCGGACCTGAAATTTGCCTTCCTCGAATGCGGCGTGGCCTGGGGCGCCAGCCTGATTTGCGATTTAAAAGAGCGCTGGGAGAAACGGGGTAAACATGCAATCCAGCAGTTCAACCCGGAACGAATTGATAACAAGCTGATGACCGAACTGATACAGCAATATGGCGGCGACATACTGGGGAATGCCGAGGTCACCAGCGTGCGACAGAACCGGGCGGAAGAAAACATCGACGATTTTGCTGCCGCCGGCATCGACAGCGAACAGGATCTGCTGAAGCGGCTGGTGCCGAATTTTTATTACGGCTGCGAAGCAGATGACCGCATGAATGCGGTGGCATTCGATACCCGCATTTTCCCGGGGGACCAACCGCTGAAGGCGATTTTTTCCTCGGATTTCGGCCACTGGGATGTGGCTGACATGTCGGGAATTCTCGCCGAAGCGCACGAACTGGTAGACGAGGGAATCATTTCAGCCGACGATTTCGAGCGTTTTGTGTTTCGCAACCCGGCCGAATTATTTGCCGGCATGAATCCGCGGTTTTTTGCCGGCACCGCAGTAGAAGCTGACGTGCAGCGCCTGTTAGGTAACGGAGCCGCGCAATGAAGAACATATTGTTGAGCGTATTTTTTGTCGCCTTGACAGGCGTTGCCGTTGCAGACAACGCATCAATCGAGCGCAAGATAAGCGGCCGCTATGCCTATACCAACCTTAGTGGCGATACCAATCGCGGCGAGGAGGCATTTCAGATGTTCGTGCATCCGGACAAGTCACGAACTTTGATGATCTGGCACGATCTTGCTGCCAAGGACGCACAGTTCAGTGTCGTTCTGCGCGCGGCGGCCGACTTCCGGCCCCTCAGTGCCTATGTATCGTACTGGGTGGAAGCGGGCTACAAGGGGCACACCCTGTTCAGTGTGGACGGCAACACAGTCACTGCCAGCAGCTTCGGGCCGCAAGGTGCGATAACCGCAAGTACCAAGGTGCCCCAGCAGTTTTCCATCGGCACCCATCCGGTTGCCGGGGACGGCTGGCACCTCTGGTATGCCGGCAACGACCCCGATGCCTCCGGCAACATTAATTTGTTCAGCGTCGAAGCCAGCGCTGACCTCGAAAAACCCATACTGGGTCAACTTGTCCAGATGCCTGTTGAAGTCATTGGCAACGAGACTGTCACGACGTCAGCAGGCGAATTTGATACGGTGCATTACCGCATGATGGGAGCCACGGATCTATGGGTAACCGGGGAAGACCGCATTCTGGTGAAGATGGTGATGCAACGATTCGATCGTTTATACGAACTGGTTGAACTGGAGGTTGAGTGATGAAAACAGGCAAACAACTGTTGTGGGCCGTTGCGTTTCTGGCGGGTTCGAATAGCGCACTCGCGGCGGAGTACTGCGCCGACGCGCCACAGACATCACAGGTGCGCGAATACTATGCCGAAAATCCCGGCGCCCAGCCGGCCGTTGTAGCGTTGCGCCTGGGATTGCCGGAGGCCATTGTTCTCAGCGCCATGGACGCCAACCGGGTTGCTTCTGTCGATGCTGCGCTGTTCCCCCAGGTTTGGGACATGATGACCGAGTGGAAAGAGGCAACCTTCCTGATCATGAAAGGCAACAGCGCGTTCGAAATTCTGAGCGGCGTAGGCGAGGGCAAACCATCAACACGCAGCAGCTACTACAACATTGAGTACGTCCATCCCATGCGCGGCCATCTGCGGCCGGACGAATTCACAGCAATCTATGCAGTGATACTGCCCCACGAGGAGCATGCGAAGATTGGTCGCGGCATCATTTTTCTCAATGACGAGGGTAATTCGGTATTCGCAGCGTTTATATCCGGCGACTCAATGGCCGCAACAGACGTCGAGATTGCCAAGTTTGACAAGCTTTTGGCAATGCTGCGCGAACAGCCGCAGGTGTGCCCGTAAAGCCGGCTAACGGACCGCGCAGCTGACTGCGATGTCAGCATATTGCAGGCGAATTGCCGATTTTGGCGCGGCTGTCGCCGTGGCGAGAGCCGCGCCCGTTTGACTGCGCAATACAAGGCGCAGCTCGTCAACCAGGCCGGCGATTTCGTCGGGGTACCAGGCGCGCAGCAGACTAACTTGCAGCTTTGATGCATCCGCTGCAATCAGTTCCTGCCTATAGCCGCGGTCGTGCGCGGCCACGTTGCGCTTACCCGACCCATCGCTAACCTGACACTGATATGGCGTCGTGCGGTACAAACGCAAATGGGTACGGTCCTTGCGGCCGACAAACTGCACCGTACCCATAAGATTGATGTCGTACAGCCATAACTCGTCCGGTGACAGCACCCATTCGGCATCCGCCAGAAAAGCCATGCCATTGCGTGCAGTGTAGGTACAGGTGCCCGGTTCCTTGGCACCGGCAGGCAACGGCTCGCGGTTGTCCAGTGTGCCCACCAGTTGCCGGCCGTGCCGCCGCCAGTCAAAACGGCAACGCACTGCATCCGCGTCCGGCATGCGCGCCTGCGGCCATAATTCGGGGCGCCGGTGAAGATCTGCGAACCGCTCCGGCTCAGCCAGCGGCTGACCAATGATCGTCACCACACCTTTAGCCGCGTCGATGGCGGCTTTATACAGCACCTGCGAGCGTGCCAATATTGGCCCGGTGGGCCCGCCAACGTTCACCTGTCCGTAGAAAACGGTATCGCTGATGTGTGGCGCATCAATCAGCGCGAAGGTTCTGTGCCAATGCTCATGCGCACCTTCTGCGGGCATAGTGACGTTTTCGTCATACCAGACCTGCGGATAGGAGTTCCATTCCCCGGGCAGCCAGGACTTCAGATCGTTTAGCACAGCACGCAATTGCAGCTCATCCAACTCATAGGATGGCGCGGCAGCCGACGGCACGGCAAATAGCCACGTGGCTATGGCAAACCAGGCAATACGCCGAAACTTGCGGATGCAACTAAATCGAAACATGAACCGAACCTGTATATAAAGTGAATGCCAGCCTAGCAGGTTGCCAGCACCCGGCATATCAAGGAAAATTGCCAGCCAGTTCGATGCTTCACGCATCGAATTCTCACGCTTCTCTCTGGCCCGGGTGGCGGAATTGGTAGACGCAGCGGACTTAAAATCCGCCGAGGTTAATCCCTCGTGCCGGTTCAAGTCCGGCTCCGGGCACCATATTTATTGCAGCTTCGTCATTCGAAATCTGCGTTAATTTCCACACAACGGATTATTCAACATCCTGATTATTTAGCTGCAGTGCAACTTTCTGTTTGCCCGTGGCAATGCTAATTTGATGAATCAAACGACGTGCACAAGGATGGGGCGAGCAGCCCGAATTTCACAATCTCAAGGACGGATCGTCCGATACCAACGCCACAGTTGAGAGGTTGTAGTCATGAAAGTCCTTTTTAAAGCGATCGCGATCACCTTTGTTGCCGCCACCAGCAGTTTTGCGCAGGCGGCCACGGTAACTATTTTTGTCGACGGCACCATGTCTGATTTGACCGGCGGGGATGACAACTACGCCGTTGACGGCACGAGTGCACAGTTTGAACTTGTATACGACACCACCACCCCTGATTCAGGTTCCGGCGTAGTTCCCGGTGCCGGTAACTACGCGCTGTTTGACGCGGTGTCGGCGGAGTTAACCGTTAACGGCGAGTTGCATGTCATCAGCACATCCGCACTGATCTCGGCCAACAACTATCACA
>JAUIEY010000089.1 GCA_030429685.1 Gammaproteobacteria bacterium | reverse complement strand
ACCGGCAAGCGGCGGCGCGGCTGGAACGCATGAGCGAGCGTTATCCCGATGATGACGCGGTGGTAATGGCCGGCGCGCAAGTGCTTGCAGAGGCCGGCCGGATTGCGGAGGCGGAAGCGATCTATGCGCAGATGCTCGCCGCCGGCCGCTGCCTGAACGACTGTTACTGGTATCTGGGCAACCTGGCGTTGCAGCGTGAAGATTACCAGCAGGCGCTCGGTTTCTATCGCCGTGTCGGCGCCGGAGAATGGCTGCAACCGGCAGTGATTGCCAGGTCGCAGGTCTATCTTGCCGGCGGTGATGCACAGACGGCCCTCGAAGTGCTGGAGAATTTCGCCGCCGACTATCCGAAGCGCGCTGTGGATATGCTGTATGCGCAGGCCTACGTGCTGCGCCGGCAAAAACGCTTCGACGCCGCGGCGGAACTGCTTGCCGAGGCGCTCGAATACCGTCCCTGGAGCGAGGAGTTGTGGCTGGTATACGGCGGATCACTGGAGCAGGGCGGCCAGCTGGCAACCGCGGTGGAGGCATTTCGGCGAGCCTGGGAGCTGGCACCGGACAATGCCACCACGCAGAATGCCTACGGCTACACCCTGGCGCTGGCGACCCGCCGCTATCAGGAAGCGGAAGCACTGATAGTGCAGGCGCTGGAGCAGGAACCGGAAAACCCGGCCTACATGGATAGCATGGGCTGGGTGCTGTTTAAACAGGGTAAGCGCGATTCCGCTCGCGCCTGGCTGGAGCAGGCCTTTGCCAGACTCAACGACCCGGAAATTGCCGCTCACCTTGGCGAGCTGCTGTGGGTCAGCGGCGAACGTGATTCAGCGCGCAAGATTTTGCAGGAAGCGCAGACCGCATTTCCCGACAACCGGGTGTTGCAACAGACCGTCGAGAGGCTGCTGCGTTGAGACCGGCGCTGCGCGGCTGTTTTGTGCTTGCCTGTCTGCTGTCCGGTTGTACCGGGTTGCAGGCGCCGCAACCGGCACCGGACTGGGATGCGCGGCGGCTGCAATTGCTGGAAGTTGATGCGTGGGAATTGCGCGGCCGGGTGGCCATCAAGGCAGCCAGCGGCGGCGGCAATGCCAGCCTCGACTGGTTGCAGCAGGGCAGCCTCAGCCGGCTGCGGCTGGCCGGGCCTTTCGGTGCCTCAGGAGTCGAGTTTGCGGTCGCTCCGGAACGGATCACTTTCAGCGACCGCACCGGTGAAGTGGCGCTGGCGTACGCTGGCCCGCAGGCAGCGGAGCGGTTTCTTGATGAGCAGCTGGGCTGGTCGTTCCCGGTGCACAGTGCCCGCTACTGGGTACTGGGCCTGCTGGATCCCGACTATAACGGCGACCGGCTGTTTGATGCGGACGGCGAGCTGCGCTCCTTGCAGCAGCATGGCTGGACGGTGGTTTACGACCGCTTCGCCACCCGCAACGGTTACTATCTGCCGGCCAAACTTGAGATAGAAAACCCGCGGTTGCGGCTGCGCATGGTGATCAGCGACTGGTCGCCGCTTTCCGGTTTGACACCATAGTTAGCCCTGCGCACAATAGCCGCGCCTGATCGGGGGGCTGGCAGTTCGCAGGATTGCGGAGTTGATTTCAGCATTACTGGGGCGTAGCCAAGCGGTAAGGCATCGGGTTTTGATCCCGTGATTCGCAGGTTCGAATCCTGCCGCCCCAGCCAATTTCTGCCTACAGCAAGCCAGCAGCGATATTTGTGAATAGCCAATCTCAAGACGCACTCTCCAACGTTTCCATACTGTCCGGTAACTCTAATCCGGAGCTCAGCAAGCGCATTGCACGTACTCTGAATCTGCCGCTGGGTCGGGCCCAGGTCGGCCGTTTCAGTGACGGCGAGATCAATGTCGAGATTCTGGAAAACATTCGCGGCCGCGACGTGTTTATCGTGCAGTCCACCTGCCCGCCGGTAAACGACAACCTGATGGAATTGCTGGTAATGGCCGACGCCTGCCGGCGTGCATCCGCGGAGAGCATCACCGCGGTCATACCGTATTTCGGTTATGCCCGGCAGGACCGGCGTCCGCGCGCCGCGCGCGTGCCGATTACCGCGCAGCTGGTTGCCAGCATGATCGGTGTGTCCGGCATAAACCGCGTGCTGACCGTGGACCTGCATGCCGATCAGATTCAGGGGTTTTTCCCGGTGCCGGTCGACAATGTCTACGCCTCGCCGGTACTGCTCGGCGACGCCTGGAAGCAGGATCGCGCCGACATGATGGTTGTGTCGCCGGATATCGGCGGCGTGGTGCGGGCGCGGGCGCTTGCCAAGCGGCTCGACGATGCGGATCTGGCGATCATTGATAAACGCCGGCCGCGCGCCAACGAAAGCCAGATTATGAACATCATCGGTGACGTGAAGGGCAAAAACTGCGTCATGATCGACGATATGGTCGATACCGCGGGGACGCTGTGCAAGGCAGCAGATTTTGTCAAAAGCCAGGGCGCCAAGCGGGTCGTGGCCTACATTACCCACCCGGTGCTGTCGGGGCCCGCAATTGAGCGCATCAACGAGTCGCAGCTCGACGAAATGGTGGTGACCGATACGATTCCGCTGAACGCTGAAGGTGTCCGGAGCCCCAAAATACGCCAGCTCGGGGTTGCCGAATTGCTCGGCGAGACGATGCGCCGCATTGCCCAGAACGAGTCAGTCAGCTCGCTGTATCTGGACTGAGCCAGCCGCCGCAGGACCTTTCCCAAACGCCTGATTTATCTGCTATCATCGCGCGCCCCAGCGTTGGGGACAGTGGCCTCGGGCGGTCGAAACCCGGGGCGATGCTGACAATCTATCTGGAGAGTAACCATGGTTTTGGAAGTTAATCTGGTTGCGGAATACCGGGAAGACACAGGGAAAGGTTCGAGCCGCCGCCTGCGTCGTGCCGGGAAAGTACCCGCAATTATCTACGGTGCCGGGCGCGAGCCGCGCGCACTGACATTCGATCACAACGAATTGCTTAAAGCGGCGGAAAACGAAGCGTTCCTGTCCAGCGTGCTGGCAGTGCAGGTTGGTCCCAAAATGCGCCGTACTATCGTCAAGGATATCCAGGTGCATCCTGCCAAACGGCAGATTCTGCATCTCGATCTGCAGCGTATCGTCGAGGATGAAGAAATCAGGATGACCGTTCCGCTGCACTATCTCGGCGAAGAAACCGCGCCGGGTGTGAAAGCCGGCGGCAGTGTCTCGAAGATGTTTACCGAAGTGGAAGTCATCTGTCTGCCGAAGTATCTGCCGGAATACATTGAAGTGGATCTGGCCGGCATGGAACTGGACGCCATGTTGCATCTGTCCGACATCACTCTGCCGGAAGGTGTGCAGCTGACCGCGCTTACCCACGAGCCGCCTACCGATGAAGCCATTGTCTCCATCCATGTGCTGCGGGTTGCTGAAGAGCCTGAAGAGGAAGAAGCAGCCGCAGGCGAGGCCGCCGAAGAAGGTGCGCCCGAGGAAGCCGGCGGCGACGCAGGCGAAGCCGACGAGTCGTCCGACGACTGAGCCTGACGCTACAAGCTCGGATTCATGAGCATTGCCGTCATTGTCGGGCTCGGTAATCCGGGCGACCAGTATGCCGCCACCCGGCACAACGTTGGCGTGTGGCTGCTGGAGCGTATTGCCCGCGCGACCGGCGGTGTGCTCAAAGCCGAAAAAAAGGTTATGGGCGAGGTCTGCCAGGTCGCGCTGGCCTGCAGCAACGTGCGGCTGTACCGCCCGTCAACCTACATGAATGAAAGCGGGCAGGCGGTGCGCCGCATGCTGGATTTCTACAAACTTGAGCCGCAACGCATGCTGGTCATGCACGATGAGCTGGATATCCCGCCCGGCGACGTAAGGCTGAAGAGCGGTGGCGGTCATGGCGGGCACAACGGTCTGCGCGACATCATCAGTCACTGTGGCCGAGATTTTATGCGGCTGCGCATCGGCATCGGGCACCCCGGCCACAAGTCGCAGGTTAGCGGCTTCGTGCTCAAGCCGCCGGGTAAAGCCGAAAAGCAGCTGATCGAAGCTGCCTTGCCCGACGCCGAGCAGGCGATTGAGAAGCTGCTTAGCGAAGGCGCTGAGAAAGCCATGCATTTTCTGCACAGCGCCGGCTGAGTTTCGGGCCGGCTGAACTCCGGCTAGCGGTTCTCCGCCAGGGACGCCGCTGTGGCCGGCGCCGAGTAGGGGAAGCGGGTAAATATCTCGTCCACGGCAGCCGTCACTGCAGCAGCCATGTTGTCGCACACATCGTCGGTAATACGCTCGATATTAATCCCCTCCCAGGCCACTCGCTTGGTTGCGGCATCCACCACCGCGATGCTCAGGGTGCCCTCGGTGTACTGCGTAATGCGATAACGATCACCGTAGCTGGCCCCGTAGCCATACCAGGGGTACGGCCCGTAGCCGTAATAGCCGCCGACGCTGCCGCTCGGTGTGGAGCGCAGTTTTTCCTGGGTGATGTGGGCAAAATCGACGATCAGATCAGCATTGTCCTCGACATACTGATAGCCGCGGCTGTCGAGCTGCCGGGACACATCAACAATCAGGTACTGGCTTAACAGGGAGCGCACGTTCTCGCGCTTGTCGGTGCCGAGCTGACCGGCAAAGCTATACGTGCGGTAGCGGTCAAAGTCAGCTGCCGGCGCGGTGTTGCTGAATACCCGTGGGCCGGTCGCACAGCCGGCCGTTATCACGGCAGCCAGTGTCAGTAAGGCAAAAGTGTGCAGTGGTTGGCGCATGATGTTTCCTCAGTGCAGTTTCAGCACATAGACCTTAGACAGCTATTTTATCGCCGGGTTCGCTCCACCGGAACAGCCCTAGAGGCCGTTGCGAGCCAAAGCGGCGCCTTTTCCCAATGCCTGCAGCTTGGCCAGGGCCACGTCATAGGGTATCGGCGTCATGCCGCAATTTGTGCAGGGCAAAATCCGTTCCGCATCTACATACTGCATGGCTTCACGAATAGTCGCGGCAACCTCTTCAGGGGTTTCTACCCGGTCCGGCGTGACCGCCACGCAGCCCACCATCAGCTGTTTATCGCTCAGGTGCCGCATTACCGATAACGGCACATGTGAACTTGCGCATTCCAGCGACACCTGGTCAATATCACTCTTGTTGAGGGCCGGAAATATTTCCTCGTACTGCCGCCATTCGTCACCGAGGGTTTCCTTCCAGCGATTGTTCTCGTCGATACCGTAGCCGTAACAGATATGCACGGCTTTGGTGCATTGCAAACCCTGCACCGCGCGATTCAGCGTATCGATACCCCACTCGTTTACATCGTCCATGAAAACATTGAACGCCGGTTCATCAAACTGCACCACATCAGCCCCGGCGGCTTCCAGTTCACGGGCTTCCTCGTTCAGCAGTTCGGCGAATGCCATGGCCATCGCGGGCCGGCTGCCATAGTACTCATCGGCGATGGTGTCGCAGATTGTCATTGGCCCCGGCAGAGTTATCTTCAGCGGTTTGTCAGTCAGGCTGCGTGTGTACTTGAAATCGTCCAGAAACACCGGTGCCGGGCGACTGACAGCGGCGGTAACCGTGGGGACTTCCAGGTTGTAACGGTTGTCGCGAATCCCCATCACGGTTTTCTTGTTCTGGTCTATCCCGCGGATGCCGTGCAGAAAACTGTGCACAAAATGACGCCGGTAAACCTCACCGTCGGTCAGAATATCGATGCCGGCTGCTTCCTGATGTTCCAGCCATTCCCGACAGGCGCGGCGTTGCCCCTGTTTCAGTTCGTCCCCGGAAAGTTTCCAGCCGCCCTTGAGCTTTTCCGGCTCGGCCAGCCAGTCCGGGCGCGGCAGACTGCCCGCTATGGTGGTTTCAAACATTGCCGTGATTCCTCCTGCGCATCGGGAAAGCGATGCTAGCACAGGCCTGCAGCACCGCATCGGGCGTCAGCATGGCTGTCTGTCTTGCGGTTCAATTTGGGCTACTATTGCGCCCCGCAAATCTGCTGATCCGTTAATTTTCCGGCTGGATAAATCGACTTTTTATGGCTATTCAATGTGGCATCGTGGGGCTGCCCAATGTAGGCAAGTCCACTCTTTTTAATGCGCTGACCGCGGCCGGTATCGCTGCGGAGAACTATCCGTTCTGCACCATTGACCCTAACGTCGGGGTCGTGACCGTACCGGATCCGCGCCTGCAGGCACTGGCTGATATTGTGCAGCCGGAAAAAGTCCTGCCGGC
Source organism: Gammaproteobacteria bacterium (assembly GCA_030429685.1). GTDB lineage: Bacteria > Pseudomonadota > Gammaproteobacteria > Steroidobacterales. The sequence goes on along the minus strand of JAUIEY010000089.1, from coordinate 1,503 downwards.
CACCGTGGAGTTCGTGGACATTGCGGGTCTGGTTGCCGGAGCTTCCAGGGGCGAAGGTCTGGGCAATAAGTTTCTCGGCAATATTCGCGAAACTCATGCGATTGCTCACGTGGTGCGCTGTTTCGAGAACGACGACATTACGCATGTGTCCGCGGGCGTTGATCCGGTGCGTGATATCGAGATCATCAACACCGAATTGATGCTGGCAGACCTGGAGTCGGTTGCGAAAGCACTGGAGCGCGCGGTAAAGAATGCCAAGACCGGTGACAAAAAAGCACTGGCATGGCGTGATCTGCTGCAGCGCCTGCACGAACACCTGGATGGCGGGCAGCCGGTAAGAACCCTGTCTGCCAGCCGCGAAGAGTTCGATGCATTGCGGGAACTGCATCTACTGACCGCCAAACCCGTTATGTATGTGGCAAATGTCGATGAGGCCGGCGTCGCTGGCAACGCCTACGTGGAGCAAGTGCGCGAGCTGGCCCGTGCGGAAGGTGCCGGTGTGGTGGTGGTATGCGCCGCGATCGAAGCCGAAATTGCCGAACTGGATGGTGAAGACAAGCAGGCCTTTCTGGACGATCTGGGGCTCAGCGAGCCTGGCCTCGACCGTGTTATTCGCGCCGGCTATGAGTTGTTGGGCCTGCAGACTTATTTTACGGCCGGCAAGAAAGAGGTGCGGGCCTGGACGGTCAGCAGTGGTTCGACTGCGCCGCAGGCTGCCGGAGTAATCCATACGGACTTTGAAAAAGGCTTTATCCGCGCCGAAGTCACCGGCTACGACGACTATATAGCCTGCGGTGGAGAGCAGGGCGCCAGGGAAGCCGGTAAACTGCGGCTCGAGGGAAAGGACTACATCGTTCGGGAAGGCGATATCATGCACTTCAGGTTCAATGTCTGAGTTACTCACCAAGCTGACGACCTTCGGCGCATCGCTGGGTATTGCGCTGGTTGTCGCGGCTGCCATTTACCTCATCCACCGCCGGCTGCTGGCGTTCTATTCAAACAAGCCCTCGCAGGAACACTATCGTCAGCTGATCATGGCCTGTATCTGGCTGTTCGGACTGATCTTCGTCGTGCTCATACTGCCGGTAGGCGACGAAATGCGCGGCCAGATGCTGAGCTTTCTGGGCATTCTGCTCAGTGCCACGATTGCGCTGTCCAGCACCACCATCGTCGGCAACGCCATGGCCGGGCTGATGCTGCGCGCGCTGCAAAACTGCCGTGTCGGTGACCATATCCGCGCCGGGGATCATTTCGGCCGCATTTCCCGTATGGATTTACTGCACGTGGAAATCCAGACCGAAGACCGTGATCTGACCACGCTGCCGAACCTGTATCTGGTGACCAACCCGGTGACAGTGCTGCGCAACTCCGGAACCTTCCTGCATGTTGAGGTTTCTCTCGGCTACGACATACCGCGGCAAAAAATCGAGGCGGCGCTGATTCGTGCCGCCGAAAACACCGGTCTGGAATCACCCTATGTGCAGATCCGGCATCTCGGCGATT